>CAYWMZ010000170.1:0-5440 GCA_964459485.1 uncultured Desulfocapsa sp.
TGGTACTAGAAAAACCCATTGGCCGCGATCTTGCCACATCCCAGGAAATTAACGATACCGTAGCCCAGGTATTTACTGAAGAGCAGGTGTACCGGATAGATCATTATCTTGGTAAAGAGACGGTTATGAACCTTCTGGCCCTGCGTTTTGCCAACTCCATTTTCACCACCAACTGGGACAGTAATACCATTGATCATGTGCAGATCACGGTGGCCGAAGAGGTGGGTATAGAAGGGCGTTTTGGCTATTTTGATGATTCGGGACAGCTGCGGGACATGGTGCAGAACCATCTGATGCAGATCCTTACCCTGGTGGCCATGGAGCCGCCGGTGAATATGGATGGGGATTCCATCCGCAATGAAAAACTAAAAGTGTTGAAGGCACTTCGTCCCATAACTGTTGAGACCATTGATGAAAAAACGGTACGTGGTCAGTACTCCGCTGGCTTTATCAAAGGTTCTTCCGTTCCCGGGTATCTGGAAGAGGAGGGCGGGAATCCTCATTCCGATACCGAGAGCTTTGTGGCACTGCGTGTCGATATTGATAACTGGCGCTGGGCGGATGTGCCGTTTTATCTGCGTACCGGCAAGCGTCTCACCACCAAACGCTCAGAAGTGGTGATCTACTTTAAACGGCTGCCCCATAATATCTTTAAAGACAGCTATCTAAAACTTCCCAGAAATAAACTGGTTATTCGTCTTCAGCCCGATGAGGGGGTGGAGATCGAGATGATGAATAAGGAACCGGGTATCGGTAAAGGTATTAAGCTTCAGAAAACCCTGCTGGATCTCAGTTTTTCTGATGCCTTTAACAGCGAACGGGTGGCCGATGCCTATGAGCGATTGATCCTGGAGACCATGATTGGCAATCAGTCCCTCTTTATCCGTCGTGACGAGGTGGAGATGTCCTGGAAGTGGATCGATTCTATCCATAAGGCCTGGGAAAACTCCAACGAACCGCCCAAGCAGTATCCCGCCGGAGCCTGGGGTCCTGTTGCTTCTGTAGCCCTCCTGGCTCGGGACGGGCGTGAGTGGGAAGAATAATATCAAAATTCGGGAATGCCGCTTATGAAGACAAAACGAAGTAGTGGAGTTTTATTGCATCCGACCTCACTCCCCTCTGACTGGGGAATTGGAGACATGGGGCCAGGGGCCCGCACCTTTGTGGATTTCCTCCACAGTGCCGGGCAGTCTATGTGGCAGATGCTACCGCTCGGCCCCACAGGATACGGAGATTCTCCCTATCAGACTCTGTCGGCCTTTGCTGGCAATACTATGCTTATCAGTCCTGATCTTCTGGTTGGGGATGGGCTGCTGCGCCGTGAAGACTTGGTGGATAAAACACTGCCAGCCGGGAATGTGGATTTTGGTACGGTTATTTCTGGTAAAAATCAGCTGCTGGAGCTGGCCTATAGCCGTTTTCAAGATGAGAAAAAAGGGGAGCTTAGAAAACGTTACACCCAGTTTTGTAAGCTCCAGGCCCACTGGCTGGATGACTGGTGTCTGTTTGCGGCCTTAAAGGGGTTCCATAAGGGAAAACCCTGGATCAGATGGCCCATTGGCCTTGTTCGCCGACAGCCAAAGGCACTTGCCAGTTGGACCAAGAAACTGCAAACGGAGATGGACGCAATCCGTTTTAGACAGTTTCTCTTCTTTGATCAGTGGCAGGATCTACGCCACTATGCGGGGCAGAAAGGCATTCAGATTATCGGGGATATCCCGATATTTCTGGCCCACGATTCCTGTGATGTGTGGAGTCATCAGGAGTGGTTTCATCTGGATAGCAAGGGGCAGCCCACCGTGGTGGCCGGGGTGCCACCCGATTATTTCAGTAAGACCGGACAGCGTTGGGGAAACCCGCTCTTTGACTGGAAACAGCTTGAAAAAGAGGAATATTCTTTCTGGATTAAACGCTTTAAACTGCTTGCCAGTATGTTCGATATTATTCGCATCGATCATTTCAGGGGCTTTGCCAGCTACTGGGAGATTCCTGCTGCGGAAAAGACGGCCATCAACGGCAGTTGGAAGAAGGGGCCGGGTGCTCCTCTGTTTCGGGCAATTGAGGCAGCCATTGGCAATGATGTACCAATAATTGCCGAAGATCTGGGGCTGATTACACCTGATGTGACGGCACTTCTTGAAGAACTTGGCTTTCCCGGAATGGCCATTCTCCAGTTTGGTTTTGAAGCTCTTGATGAAAAGGGGCAGAACCGCTCCACATTCCTACCCCATGGCCATGTGCGCAATCAGGTGGTCTACACAGGTACCCACGATAACGATACCGTTCAGGGGTGGTGGGCGCAGCTCCCGGAAAAGGTACGTGATTTTACCCGGCGTTATCTAAACATTGACGGCAGAATTATCCACCGTGATATGGTGCGTGCAGCCCTTGCTTCGGTGGCTGATCGGGCCATCTTTCCCTTGCAGGATCTGTTTGGCTTAGGGACTGAGGGGCGGATGAATCTGCCCGGAAGATCAGATGGCAACTGGCAGTGGCGTTTTCATAAAGGAGACCTCTCCCGTGAACTTGGCGCAGATCTGCTGCAGATGACCCAGCTCTACAACCGGGCGCCCTCTAAGAAACCGTCTCTGCAGAAAGAGAAGTAAGTTCCATGGCCTATTCCAAAAAACTCTACATTGATATTGGCGGCACCTATCTGCGCAGTGAGATACATGGGGGAAGCATACTCCTGAAGGAGAAGCTGGATTCAAGAACTAATGACCTGGTTGAGCATATAGAGGCCACTTTGCAGATCCATCCGGAGATCTGTTTTATCGGAATCTCTTTTGCCGGGCAGGTGCATCGTGGGGTGATCGTTTCGGCCCCTAATATCAAGGTTTCTGTTGGATCTATTAAGGAGCATTTTGAATCCCGTTTCCCCCTTCGCCTTGAGATAGATAATGATTTGAACTGTGCCGCCAGGGCAGAAGCTGCAAGGCTCAACAGCAGATATGTTGCGGTACTGTATATTGGTACCGGAACGGGAAGTGCGCTCATCATGGACGGAAAGCTGCTACAGGGAGCCTGGAATCAGGCCTGTGAGATTGGCCATATTCCCTATCGCAGTGCTCCTTTTAGCTGTGGTTGTGGCAAAACAAATTGCATTGAACTCTGGGCATCGGGCTCGGGACTTGAAAAATGGATGCAGCATTATCAAATCCCGGGGAGCCCCTCCTTTGAACTCCTCGACATGAGTCCCAAAGGGATAGAAATCAGAGAACAGTTTGAGGAGGCCTTTGTGCATGCGGCTGCAACTCTGGTAACCCTGGGAAACCCTGAAATACTGGTTGTGGGGGGAGGGGTTGTTGCCCATAATCCCCATCTCTTGCCACTGCTTAGCCAGCGGCTTCCCGATTACGCCTTTGGAGCATCATTGAATAATCTTCAAATCGAGCAGTCGCAATTACAAGAGCCCGGAATTGACGGGGCAAAACTGCTTGAAGAGATTTTCTAGAAAGATCCTGTGTTTCTCCCCACAATAAGCCTCTTGGCTATTACCAACATCGTATAAATGGCATGAAAATCCTGGTACTGAACTCTGGCTCATCTTCTCTTAAATTTAAGCTTTTCAGCATGGCGGATCTTACACTGCTGGCCTCGGGACTCATCGAGGAAATTGCAACGGAGACAAGCCGGGCCAGCCTCAGATATGTGCAATCGTCAAGGATGGAGACGGAAGAAAAAATCAGCCGCAGTCTCCCCGTGCCTGATCATCGGGCAGCCATTGCCCTGATGGCTGATATGCTGCGGGAATCCGGGATGCTTGTTGATGTAGAAAAATTGGCAGGTATCGGGCATCGGGTGGTCCATGGAGGAGAGTCCTTCCGGGAGCCGGTACGAATTGATGGAACAGTTATTGCGGGCATTGAAGAGCTGATTCCCCTGGCCCCCCTCCACAATCCGGCCAATCTGATGGGGATTCGGGTGACTATGGATCATGCGCCGGATACAGTTCAGGTGGCGGTGTTTGATACCGCCTTTCATCACTCCCTTCCGGAACACGCCTACCTCTACGCCATTCCCCATCGGTTCTACCGGGAACAGAAGGTTCGGCGCTACGGTTTTCACGGCACCTCTCATGCCTATGTGGCAAGAGAGGCCGCAAAGTACCTTGCACGCCCCTTAAATAGTCTCAATATTATTACCCTGCACCTTGGCAATGGTGCCAGTGCTGCCGCTATCAGGAAGGGAAAATGTATAGACACCTCCATGGGTATGACGCCCCTTGAAGGCCTGGTGATGGGGACTCGCAGTGGAGATCTTGACCCGGCTATCCTTTTCTATTTACACCGGGAATGTGGGATGGATTTAGAGGCACTGGACGACCTTTTGAACCAGGAAAGCGGGCTTAAAGGGCTGTGTGGAAAGAGTGATATGCGCAGCATCAGTGAGGCTGCGCAGCAGGGAGATAGCAAGTCACTTACGGCGTTGACCATATTCTGTTACCGGATAAAAAAATATATTGGTGCCTATCTTGCCGCTCTCGGTGGTGCTGATTGCATTGTGTTCACCGGCGGGATTGGTGAAAATTCTGCCATTGTGCGGCAGATCTGTTGTGAGGAGATGGAAAGATTGAACATTAGCATTGACCCGGAGAAAAATAGGAGCCGCCGGGCTGGGATAGCTGCCATAGAGTCCCGTGAAGGGAGCATACCCATCCTGGTTATTGCCACCGATGAAGAGTATGAGATCGCACGGCAGACCAAAAAGCTGATTGACAGATCGTAGTGGAGAGTAGCCATGGAAGAAAGGGGTTAACAGTTTACGGAGTAGGTTTTTTAAGACATTGAAGAATGAATAATGTATAATGTCGCCCAGTATGCAAAGAGGTGCCCCATCCGTTGATATTTATTGTTACAGAGGATCTTTCTATGAAAAAAGTACTACTGGCTATCGTATTGTGCTCCATAGTTTTTGCCCAGGCTGCCTTGGCCGCAAACCCTGTAATCTCCGTCAATCAGTTTGTGGAACATCCGGCCCTTGATGCAGTACTAAAGGGGATACAGGATCATTTTAAGGATAAGGGAATTGCAATTGACTTTAAGATCCATAATGCCCAGGCCAATATGGGTACAGCCACCCAGATAGCCCAGCAGATGGTGGGAGAGAAGGCGGATCTGCTTATCGCCATTGCCACTCCTTCTGCACAGGCCTGTGCCCAGGCCCTGAAAAAGGCCCCTGAAGATATGAAACGGCCCCTGCTGTTTTCGGCCATCACCGATCCCGTTGCTGCGGGGCTTGTGAAAGATATTAAGCATCCGGGTGGTGATATCACAGGTGTCTCTGATCTGCTGCCCTTAAAAGAGCATCTGGAGATGGTGAAGACCTTTATTCCGGATCTGAAACGGCTCGGCGTTCTGTATAACGGTGGTGAGGCAAACTCCAAGTCCACCATTGCAACACTAAAAATACTCAGTAAAGAGATGGGCGTTAAAGTGGT
>CAYWMZ010000171.1:0-5404 GCA_964459485.1 uncultured Desulfocapsa sp.
GTTCAGGGCATACTTTGGATTTTATTACTGGTAGAGGACCGGTGAGCAAAATCCAACTTGAAACCCACTTGAAATTCACACTGGACCATGATGCATTATTGGTAAGCGATGGGCATAGAGCCTACGAGGTTTTTTGCAATGCTGAAGGAATTACCCATGAAACTGTTAATCTCAGCAAAGGCCAAAGGGTTACCAAAGGAGCTTATCATATTCAAAATGTAAATGCTTATCACAGCCGATTTAAAAATTGGCTGATGCGCTTTCATGGTGTTGCAACCAAGTACCTACCCAATTATCTTGGCTGGAGACGATCCTTAGAGCAGCACCGTAAATTTTCTACTGAGTCCTTATTAAATGTTGCTTTGGGGCAGTTTCCACAGTTAACGCGAACATAGCCTTTTTTTTATAAGAACTCACCAAGCACCCCTTTTTAACCAAAGTAGACTGACCTTCTCCCGAATAAGCATCACTAGACAATATCAGTAGCTTTCGTGGCAATCAGCCATGGCGAGAGTCACCACTGTTTATCATGGAACAAACACTCTCTCCTTCGTTCTTCAATTCCACGGCTTGTGTCGTAGTGGTACTGCTGCTGCAAAGAGTGTCTACTGTTTCATAACAATATCACTCTATGCTATCACTACCCCTTCAGGTAGCTATCAGTACTTTTGTGTTGCGTCCATTCTCGTTTCTGTTTGTCTCTCATCGGATAGGCAAGTCGGTGATGCATAGGAAGAGCGTGGTGTTTAACAATTATGTGAAATTGCAAAGAACTACAGAGACCGTGAAGACTACAGAGAATCCACTTAAAAAAACAAAGACGATTGTTCAAACAAAGGGAACCACTTCTTACCGGTCGGTGGTATTATGCTCTAACGGTTTACACCTTGGTCATGACTGCAGTATATGGCTGGCAATTATTGTATCAACAGGAAGGAAAAAAAAACAAAATAACATGACTGACTATCGATCTCTCAGAAAGTGCATCTCGGATAATGATAATGAACTGGTAATCTATGGGTCGGATACTTTCTCCCAGTTCCCCAAGCGTAACAGTTTAATAAGTTTAAAGTGCGACCGGGCATTAGCAGCAGCTAGTTCGGATGATTTGGTGCTTTTACGCACCACCTTAGACCACGATTACTACGACTGGCTACGTTCATGTGGGCTTGGACCCAACCATGTCGTTGAATTTCAGACATCATCCACTGGTAAAAGCCTCTCAGAACTGATCATCGAAGATCCCGGCCCTGTATTGAAGGTTATTAAAGAGGTGGGCAGGAAACCTGTGTATACGCCATGGTTCAATGGAGCCATGGAGACAAAAGCGGCAGATGCCATGGGGGCCGAACTTTTTGGTGCTTCTCATGCGCTTACTCTGAAATATAATGACAAAGCAGAATTTAAATTCATATGCCGACAACTGTCCATACCGGTGATTCAGGGGGAAACTTTTACTTTTAATCCTAAAGGTAGGGCGAATTGCCAGGAAATGATTGCCATTATCAGGCGCTACCTGGTCACCCACGAGACCGTAATTATTCGCGGCACCCTTGGTGAATCCGGTATGTCGTTATATAAAACTACGGGCACAGATTTAGAGGCTTTGTATTGTGAAATTGCTGATAGTGGAGAAAAACAGGTTCTTATTGAACCCTTCCTGACCCTCATTACCACAACACCGAACGATCAATGGGCAATTGGTAGAGACGGCGCCATCAACCATCTTGGCATGTTGAATCAGATATGCGAGAAAGGTATGGTGCATATTGGTAACTTAAAAGGCCAACAACCAGACCAAGACGTTTATGACTACATCCATGATGCCTCGCACCGTATCGTCACCGATATGGCAAAAAATGGTTATTGTGGTGTGGTGGGGATTGATTATATCGTTTCTGGGGAAGGAATATTTCCAGTAGAAAACAATGCCCGTTTTAATGGATCATCCTATGTGGGCATGGTTATGCACAACATTGAGCAGTTAACCGCAACTCGGATTGCTTTCTGGAAATTCATTAAAACCAGAACTGTCCCCTGTACCTTCCAAGAACTTATCCATCGTTTAGGGGATCATCTCTATGATGGTCTCACGTTGAATTCCGTCTTCCCCCTGAATTGCAAAGAAGTAGCATTTTCTGGAGATTTCGCAGTTGTCCTTCTGGGCGAGAATCTGGAGCAGATCTCCAGACTGGAAAATTTATTGCGTGACATGGGGATATCCAAAGAGCAAGGGGATTAATTATTGGCTCTACGAAAGTGTTAATCTGTTACTCCTTATAGGCAGTAATGGGTTTAGCTTCGTCTTGCCAGTTCTAACCAATTGCATGGATACGGCAATGAGAGGTTACTCCTATACATCTCCGGTTTGAGGATCAATTTCTGAGAGTTAGCACGTCTCCTCCCAAGTTGAATCCAAGTAGTAGCCCACAAGAAAACAAGCAATGGCAATCTCACCCGTTTAAGAAAAATTGCAATCAAAGCATATTCCTGAGCATCTTTGGTTGACATCATCCTACATCGAGTACATTGGTTTGAAATCTTCAAAATTAAGGGTGGTTTTTTGCAAACGGTAGTAAGAAAATGGTTCCGTGACAAAGCCTCTGGACTTCTCGAAAACGGAAGTGGTCCAAACATAATAGTGCACAAGATCGACCTTATTAACTGTCAATTCTTGAAAGTTGGTGCAACCGTTCAGTTTGAATGTCACCTAGACAAACAAGGATTAATCGCTAAAAAGGTCAAGCTTTTGGGTCAGAACAAATCGAACAAGCCCAAAAACAAAAAACGTGATGTCAAGAAATTTCCTTTTGGTGTGATGACTTGAATTGTATTAAATGAGGAAGTCTGTGGTTCGGCAATCCTTAGTTTGTAGTCATAATTATACAGTTTAGATTCTTCCTGAGAGGTTACCGCACAACACGACAGAATTTTATTCTACACACTGCTTATGAACCCGATATCCTGTCTTCATTGCCTCACTCACTGACTTGAATACTACGGTGCAGTTTTTCAATTATAGTACCTACAGCCCGCCCCATGGAAGACATGACTCTTCTTGTTGCCATGATAAATTCCAATACCACCAACAATATCACTTCTCTTGTTACCGCTCCGTTTGTTCTTTCTCCAATCCCATGGTGCTTGAGGGTTTTTGTCAGCCCACAGTCCTCCTCTTTTTGAAGGTATATCAAAAAGAGGAGGACGACAGAGTCGTTTCTCAACATTTAACGCGAACATAGCCATTTCTTTTTTCGCTAAACTAAAAAAGGGGCGTACTGTCAATGCAGTACGCCCCTTTTTACTCTTCATTCTTTCCTGACCAGAACTGTTACATACCAAGCTCCTTCATCTTTTCAAGCAGCTCCTGCTGTTCAGTGGTCAACTCCTTTGGAACCGCTACTCCAACTTTCACATAGAGATCACCACGGCCACTTTTAGGGCCACTTGGCAGGCCATGGCCCTTGAGCCGCAACTTGGCATCACCCTGAATTCCAGCAGGAACACTCACCTTAAACTTCTTTCCCTCCAGGGTTTCAACGTCCACCTTGCCACCGAGACAGGCCTGACTATAGGGGATCTTCTGCTCCAGGATAAGATTGTTACCGTCCCTTTCAAATCGTTTATGGGCTGCAATATCCACCTTCAGAAAAAGATCTCCAGCGACTCCCCCCGCTGCTGATTGCCCGCCTTTTCCCTTGAGACGCAACTTTTTCCCGGCCTCAATACCCTTGGGAACCTTAACACTGATGTTGTGGGTACCACTCTGATCCCTGAGAGAAATACTTTTATCAGCGCCATTGAGCACATCCTCAAGGGTGACAGATAACTGATAAGTCACATCCTGCCCTTTAGGAACAGGCTGACAACTTCCACACTCACCAGCTGCCTGTTGACCAAAGATGGAACTAAAGCCGCCCCCCCCTCTGGTACTTCTAAAGCTTGTGCCTCCATTAGCTCCAGCACTACCACCAAAGCCGAACTGACGCAGGATATCATCCATATTGAAATTTCGTAAAATATCTTCCTGTGAGTACCGCTGATGAAAGTCTGTGGACCCGTAGGTATCGTACTGCTGCTTCTTTTCCGGATCGGAAAGCACAGCGTAGGCCTCAGAAATTTCTTTAAATTTTTCCTCTGCTGCCTTGTCTCCTTTATTGGTATCTGGATGATACTTTAGGGCAAGTTTGCGATAGGCCTTTTTTATCTCTGAGGCAGAGGCACCTTTGGCCAAGCCTAGAAGTTCGTAATATTCCATTTATTTTTCACCTTTTTCGTATATTTTTTCCATCACCATGCCCTGCAAACCCAATTAAAGAACCATGACAATACTTCACAGCAGGGTTGTCGTATGGCCCTTCCGCCTAAGGGATACGGTATCAATACTCCTCCCCCATTAGCAATGGACTAGCACTATTCAAAACACTCAGTCCAATCCCCATCTCATTGAATAGATTTGTATGAATAATAGGAACAGCTGTGCTTACAGTCAAGGGCAGCTAGCTCAAGAAAAGTGATTCTCTCTAGTGGACTCGGGCGATTGATAACTAAAGGAAAGCTATAATTGGAAGCACTGAAAACAGAAAGATAAACCAGGCAACAGGGGTTGGATCTTCCTGAGACTCATCAAGAAGAGCTGATTTGCGCAGGAAAGAAACAAAAATGATAATGCAGCAAGGCCTCCGAAGGTGGCATACTGCATTACCCTGGTATAAAAATCAGAAAGGTACATCCTCTCCAGTGCCACCACTGGGAGAAGACATGGGGCTCATGCTCCCTTCATTAGGCACGGGAGGCTCTGAGGAAAAACCTCCAGCTCCACCCTCTGAAGCTTTGGGAGTGAGGGATTTCAGCTCACTGGCTATGATTTCAGTGGTATATTTATCATTTCCATTCTGATCCTGCCACTTACGGGTCTGGAGACGCCCTTCCACATAAACCTTGTTCCCTTTTGAGAGAAAGTTACTGCAAAACTCTGCGGTCTGGGCCCAGACGATGACTCGGTGCCATTCGGTCTCCTCCTGTTTATTGCCATCCCTGTCCTTCCAGACACGGTTGGTAGCGACACTGAGGGTGGCAACTGCGGTACCTGCCTGGGTATATTTGAGCTCTGGATCTTGTCCAAGATTACCCACCAAAATTACTTTATTAATCATCACTCTTCTCCGATTATTTACCTGACTATTTATGAAATAAGTCTGTTTCTATTACCACATATAATTTTATTTAAGAAGGAAATTCCTCATTTTCCCAAAGGGATTCCTAGCCATTTACGGTACGGTCTAACATGAGGGGAATGCCCCCTTTATCCTCAGGGATGTAGCCCATCACTTCCTGCCAGATTTCATCACTTTCCATACAAAAATAGATACAGGTTGAGGCTGCGGCACCCTTCTTTAACAGA
>CAYWMZ010000172.1:0-5385 GCA_964459485.1 uncultured Desulfocapsa sp.
GAGCCAGCCTCTGAACGAAAGCAGGGGGTGTAGGCAGTGAATTTCACGGGAAGCTCGCCCTCATCCAAGGTCTCATCACGGTATATATTGGTCAGCGGAACCTCAGCGGTGGGAATGAGAAAGAGATCCCAGTCTTTGATTGCAAAAAGGTCTTCTGCGAATTTGGGAAGCTGTCCGGTGGCGGTCATGGAGGCACTGTTGACCAGGAAGGGGGGGAGAACCTCCTGGTAGCCATGCTTTTCGGTGTGGAGGTCGAGCATAAAGTTTGTTAGTGCCCGCTCCATCTTGGAGGCAAAACCCTTTAACAGTGCAAATCTGGCCCCGGAGAGTTTGGCTGCCCGTTCAAAGTCCAGGATATCCAGATCTTCGCCAACTTCCCAGTGAGGTTTGGGCTGGAAAGTAAATTCCGGTTTTTTGCCCCATTTTCTGAGCTCTATGTTATCTGCATCATCCTGCCCCTTGGGTACATCATCGTCACAGAGGTTGGGGATGGAGAGCACAATATCCTGGAGTCTGGCCTGAATTTCCCCAAGCTCTTTATCTAGACCCTTGATGGTATCGGAGGCCTTGCGCATTTCAGGAATCAGGACATCGGCTTCTTTCTTCTCCTCTGTCGTGCCCTGTTTGAGCCGGGCAATTTCTTTGGAGGCTGTATTGCGCTGGTTCTTCAGGGCTTCCACTTTCTGGAGTAGCTCCAGGCGCTTCTGATCTACTTGTGCAAACTCATCAACTTTATCTGTGGGGACTCCCCGGTGGGCAGTTTTTTTGCGGACAAGGTTCAAGTTTTCTCTGATAAAGCGAAGTTCTAACATGGCGGCTATTTCTCTGTGAATGCGAAGGTCTTTCCTTCGGCCTTATGGGATATTTTGCTGCTGCGTAATAATCTGACTTGTAGCATGGCTGAATTTTGAAATCAACCTCTATCAAATTGCTTTTAGAAAAGGCATCTGCTATCTTGGCTGGGAATGCAAATCCTTTTTACGGGAAGTGGAGGGGATGGACAACATCTGTCTGCTGTGAGGTAGATACAAAAAATGCGGCCCTGTTTTTAAGATAAACTGGGATAGCCTGTTTGGGAGAATATTCTGGAAAACTTAGATCGGTATACTACCCTGGTGATTTTTCTCACTGAGCTGAGAAAATCTATTCGGAGTCTGGGAATCACCATTATCGTAGCCTCCTTTGGGATCTTTTTTCTCACTCCGGAGCTCCTGCATGTTGTTCAGGGACACCTCTCCGGTAAACTGTATTTCTTTTCAGTTGCAGGCCCCTTTCTGGCCCATGTAAAACTGGCCCTGTTTGCCTCCCTCTATGTGATTATGCCCTGGATCATGTCCGTGTTGTGGCGGGCCATGGGGAAACCCTTTGGGGTCACAGGTTATCCACTGTTTTTCTTCATTGTTTTTACCTGTGTCCTCTTTTACGCAGGAACCATGTTCTGTTATTTTGTGACCCTGCCCTTTGGCATCGAGTTTCTTCTGGGCTATGGTTCAGCCGATCTGCGCCCGGTGATATCCATCGGACGTTTTGTGAACTTTACCACCATATTTATTCTGGCATTCGGAGTGATCTTTGAGCTGCCCATGTTTATGGTATTTATGGGTAAAGTTGGAGTCCTGACCCGGGACTTTTACGAACGGAATCGGCGTTACGCGCTACTGGTTATTGCAATCCTGGCAGCTCTCTTAACGCCCACTCCAGATGTGGTGAATATGATGCTTATGGGGGCGCCCTTGTACCTGTTGTATGAGGCGGGGATAATCATTCTTCGGATGATGCGTATTCAATAGAGCAAAGAGTTTAGAACTCATGGAGTGCAATCCCATGTTGCTGGAGCAGGGCGGCTGTAACACCCATTGTTCCAGAGATTGCACAGGACGGGCTCCTGGCCTTGAGGCAGGCCCCCGTTATTTCCTGGGTTTGGGCAATATGCAGAACCTCAGCAGCCCCTTGGATAAAGGCAGAACTGATATTCTCTCCTGCATTGGTGTGTACTGTGGCTTCACCACTCAGGACATCATGGCCATTGCCGGAGATGATATCGGCCGCTGGTCGTGGTGTGGGCAGGCCGCCTAACTGTTCGGGGCAGACAGGAATCCAGGTGGTACCTTCAAGGAACTTCTGGCATTGCAGGTTGGCGACACGTTTTGCGTCGTATCGGGTGCAGAGTCCCATCAGACAGGCGCTGACTATAAAAACAGGTTTTGTTGTTTTATGATTCATGCTCAGGTAAAGCTCCCTAAATGTTCGCTTCTACTCTACTCACGATGTTCCCATGGCAAAAAGACAACACCCCAAAACATCCCTGTCACCTCTTCAGCGAAAACGCTTGACTCGTCTCACCATTGGTATGATAGTCGTGGCCCTGTTGTGGCTGTTTTTTGCGCCGGGGAATGGTCTGTATCATATTCGGCAGCAAAAAAAACAGCTGGCAACACTCAGTGCCGAACGGGATCAACTCATCCGCCAAAACAGGATTATGGAAGAGGACATTGAGCGCCTGCAACATGATAAGGCCTACCTGGAGCAGGTTGCCAGGGAAAAGCACGGCATGTTGAAGGATAATGAACTGGTCTTTGACTTCTCTAAACCAAAGCAGGAAAAGAAAAATAAATAGCATGGGGGAACTCCTGGTGGGTTCCCCCCGTGTATCTTAAAAGCCGCCCGGGCTTTTACTGTTCTATGCTCAGGAAAATCCAGAACGGGAGGAACAGCCAGAAAGGGCACCAGCCGGAATGCTACCGCCTGTCGTTGGTTTATGGGAGGTGGCGGAGACCAGTTTTTTGATATTGGTACTGTTACAGTGTTTACAGCTTACATCGTTGAGTGCAGAGGGTATCATGACAAGGGATTCAAAGTCTTTGCCACACTCCTCGCAGTGAAATTCGTAAATCGGCATCATTTGCTCCTGAGCTGAGGTTTTTTTGCTAAAGTGAGTTTTCTATACGATTTGTCGTTACAGGATTTTGTCAAGACAGGGAGAGCTTTTTCATGACACAGGGGGCCAAAAATGGCAGGGGTATGTAAGGATATATGGAAAGAGAAGCACACATAGAGCAACTGCTCCATGAAATTCGGGGAGTGTTGGCCTGTCAACAGATAAGCTCCATAGAAAGCTATGCGGCAAGCGCAGAGTTACACTCTTTTTTTGAATCTCGTCGTCACCATTTCCAGCCCTCAACGACAGCCCCAAAACCTTCCGTTCCTCAGGAAAAACAGGATTCCGAACCCCGGGTGGCACTGCAGAGTGATCATTCAGTTTTAGCAGAAATCGCAGCAGAGGTAGCAAAGTGTAGGAGCTGTGCGCTGTCTGAACAGCGGAGATGGGTGGTACCTGGCAGAGAGGGAAGCCAAGACATACGTCTCCTTATTGTTGGCCACTGGCTCAGTCTGGAAGGCGAAGAACAGCCGCATACCGTCTTTGGGGTGGCGGAAGATCAGATGTTGGAGCGTATGCTGGTCGCCATGAAGCTTCCCATGGAAGAGGTTATGGTGTGCAATGTGCTAAAGTGCAGTGTGGCCTTAGAGACCCGGCCTCAGGCGGAGCATATTGATGCCTGTTCCTCCTACCTGCGGCGTCAGATAGCAGCGGCAGCACCTGAAGTGATCTGTACCATGGGGATGGTGGCCACCCGAAGTCTGTTACGTCTGAATCAGCCCCTCTCCAGCCTGCGAGGGAAGTTTCATGCCCTTAAGGGGGCAGATGGCATCGAGACCCCGCTCCTTACCACGTATCATCCCGGCTATCTTCTCAAAAATCCAGAGATGAAAAATGCCACCTGGGAGGATTTGCAGCTTATTCAAAAACACCTTGGCCTTGTGTAGCTACAGCCTGAAGAGTTTTTTTATTCCGGATTGTAGAGGGCGATAAATCCACGCTGCCCCAGGTTCTTTAAAAAGGAAGCCACTGCGGTTTCCGCCTCCTGGCGTGTCACCTTGTATTTTTTTGCAAAGATCAGGATGATCTCTTTTACGTTTTTTTCTCCGTCAATAAGTCCCCATACATAGCTTCCGATACCGTCCAGTTGCAGCTTTCTGGTGGGGATTGCCGCCTGATTATTGCTGAATTTGCGGTGAATGGCACGAAAGAAACGGTTCAGGGGGATGGCATAGGTGAAGAGGATGTCACCATTTTCCAGCTCCTGCCACTGGATGGTATCATTTTGCCGGGGGATGCAGGCCAGCGATTCCGTCCGGCTCAAAGGCTCCGGAGTCTTAGAGAGGGCAGATTTCATAGCTGTTCAGAATGGTGTTATTGAGATCTTCTGGAATGGGCTTTTTATCAAAGAAAAAGAGTCCAGTGAGGCGGTCACTCTCAGGATGATGGCGCAGGCTGACCCGGTGAAAGGGTAGTTTACGTTTTAGACGAATGCGGATTTGCTGGAGTATGGAGGGGCTTGCGCTGTGGCTCAGTATATCCCCAGATATACTGAGTTCTTCTTCGCTGATATTCAGATCACCCAGAAGGTTGATAAGGTCGCACATGGAGGAAGAACGTAATCGCTCCGCAGCACCTGCCAGGCGGCAGAGGTGCATGGTCAATCCGGAATCTGTAAAGGAGAGCCGGGTGAGACCAAGGGCGGGCAAGCCTTCGACACCAAGGCCGAGACCAAAGCCGGAGCCGCCACGGCGAAGCCCGCGACCGCGGCAAAACCTGTCAAGCCTAAGGGCAAGCAGGTACCGCCGCCTGCGTCCGTCGCCGCCGCGCCCGCTGACGCCAAGAAGACCGCGAGCGGTCTCGCGTACAAAATCCTGGAGCCCGCGCCCGCGGGGTCCACGGAGGCCGCCGGCGCCAACGACAGTGTGAAGGTCGAGTACTCCGGTTGGACCACCGACGGCGTCACCTTTGACACCACAGACGGCCGTGCCGCCACCACCTTCAAGGTTGGCCAGGTCATCCCGGGTTGGACCGAAGGCATGCAGCTGATGCACCAGGGCGAGAAGATGCGCTTCTGGATCCCCGAAGAGCTCGCCTACAAGGGCCGCAAGGGTCGACCGCAGGGCATGCTCGTCTTCGACGTCAAGCTCGTGGAGATCATCGCTGCACCCAAGGTCCCCGACGACCTCGCGGCTGCACCCGCCGACGCCAAGAAGACCAAGGGCGGCGTGGTCTACAAGGTGCTGACCAAGGGCACCGGCACCGAGCACCCCGACCCGTGGGATCAAGTCGAAGTCCACTACTCCGGCTGGACCAGCGACGGCAAGATGTTCGACAGCTCGATCTCCCGCGGCAAGCCGGCCAAGTTCCCGCTCAACCGCGTCGTCCCCGGCTGGACCGAGGGCATTCCCACGATGGTCGTCGGGGAGAAGACCCGCTTTTGGATCCCCGAAGAGCTCGCATACAAGGGCAAGCCTGGCCCCCAAGGCATGCTCGTCTTCGACGTC
>CAYWMZ010000173.1:0-5350 GCA_964459485.1 uncultured Desulfocapsa sp.
GGCCACTTCAATCCTGGCCATTGAGGCAACCAAGAGTTTTGCAGAGTCAGACATTGCCGATCTTACTACCACTTTTGAGGGCTCAATCAATGATATAACGTCCACTATGATCAACAGCGGCTACTCACGGGCCTTTGAAAACGAGGCGGACGAATCGGCGGTTAAAATTTTGCAACGGGTGGGCTACAGGGGGCAGGGGCTTGTGGATATGTTGAATGTTATGAAGCATAATCTCAAACCCGGAGGGCTCGATTTTGCCAAGACTCATCCCAGTCCCGAGAGCAGGATAGAGAATATCAGAGAACTGCTGGCGGATGATGTACAGGGGGATTCCCCGGCATCCCGGGCCAAACGTTTTCAGGCTGCCATGCAGGGGGTATGAAACAGAAGACTCAAAGACGTTTGCTTCAGATAGTGGTATCGGTGGGAGTGAGTGTCTTTTTTACCGTAACACTCTGGTATAGTGGGGTTCTAAGTAGCTGGGAAAACCGGGTTTGGGATATGCAGAGCAGGATTATGGCTGCGCCAACGCCTAGTAGTGCTGAGATTACTCTGGTACTCGTTGACCAGGAAAGTCTGCAATGGGTGCATGAAAATATGGGGCTCTCCTGGCCCTGGCCCCGTGAACTCTACGGTGCTGTAATTGATACTATAAATCGTCACGGGGCCAAGGCCATTGGCTTTGATGTCCTGTTTACAGAACCATCCACATTCGGGGTCTCTGATGATGAGGCTCTCGGTCAAGCCATTGCGGCTGCCAACTTCTTCGCTTCCGGTTCTGTCTTTCCAGGCAGGAGTCAGGGCAAGTCTGAACACTGGCCTGATGACATTCCCCGTCCGCCTCTAAGGTTTGCTGCCAAGGCAGCTTTCATAGAGAGACTTCCCCGGTACACCCGTTTCACCATGCCCATAGCAGAGGTCGCAAAAAACGCAAACATACTCTGCAATGTCCATCATGATCCTGACTCTGACGGGATCTACCGCTCTCTTCATCTCCTGGTAACTGTAGATGGAATTCCCTTACCTGCCTTGGGACTTGGGATGTTTCTTGCCACACGTCCAGATAGTCTGCTGTCGCTTCAGGAGTCCAGTCTCACCGTTGGTGATGTTTCCATACCAATTGACAAGAAGGGCAGGATGTTGATTCGGTTCCGTGGCCCCCCAGGAGTTTACGAATCCATTAGTGCAGCAAGCCTGATCAGGGAAGAGATGTCATTTCGGGAAACGCAGAAAGTGGTTCCTGAGAGTACCAGGCAATTACGGGACAAATATGTCCTCTTTGGTTTTTCGGCACCCGGCCTCTTCGATCTGCGGCCCACACCTGTGGGGGCCATATCTTCAGGAGTGGAAATAAATGCCACCCTGCTGGATAATCTTTTGAGTGGTGATTTTATTGCGCCGGTGAGTCGGATGCTGAAGACAGCAGTTTTCTGTATCAGTGTTCTGATTCTTGGCGTTCTCCTGGCCCTCTATTCTCGACCGGTCTCCATGACAGTTATTGCTATAATTTCTCTTCTCTTTCCAATTGCTCTTTCTTGTAGTCTCTACTTCCTCGGCTATCGTTTTGAACTTCTCCCCCTTGAGCTTGGCAATGGAGGAACTATTGTCCTGAGTCTTATGATTGGCTATATGCAGGAGGGACGGCGACGCCGTTTTATCAAGCATTCCTTTGCCCACTATCTCAGTCCTCAGGTGATAGAACAACTGATTCAGAATCCGGAACGGCTAAAGCTTGGCGGTGATCGGAAAGAACTCACTATCTTCTTCTCTGATCTTCAGGGATTCACGTCTATTTCAGAACACCTGGATCCCAATGAACTGATCAAACTCCTGAATGACTACCTCACTGCCATGTCTGAAATTATTCTGGAAGAGGGCGGAACCATAGATAAATATGAGGGAGATGCTATTATTGCTTTCTGGAATGCCCCACTTGATACGCCTGACCATGCTGTTCGGGCTGTATCTGCTGCATTGCGTTGCCAGAAACGACTGGCGGAGTTGCGCCCCCTCTTTCAGCATCAATGTGGTCACGAAATGCATATGCGCATTGGTGTTAATTCGGGACAGGCAGTGGTTGGGAACCTTGGATCTACCAACCGTTTCGACTATTCCATGCTTGGTGATGCCGTTAATCTTGCTGCCCGGCTTGAGGGGGCAAATAAGCAGTTTGACAGTTATACTATGATTTCAGAGTCCACCCATGCCCTGCTTCATGGAGAATTCCGTTTTAGAGAACTTGCCTGTTTGAGGGTGGTTGGCAGGAAGGAGGCGGTGCGGGTCTATGAGCCATACTTCCTCTCTGATTACCGAAAGAATGAAAAAAAACTGAAAAACTTCGAGAATGGTCTTATGGCTTTTTATGCTGGCGATTTTGCAAAAGCTATGATTATATTTAAGGAGACGGTAGCACTTGATGCAAGCTCACAAAGGTATCTTGAAAAATCTGAATTTCTTTTGAAGAACCCTCCGCTCGATTGGGATGGTGTCTGGTCACTTTCCTCGAAGTAGGACACGCCTAGCTGTAATGTATTGATCCCCCCACTGTTTTATTTGGAATGAGTCGGTATGATGGAAGAACGAAGCCTAAACAAAAGAGTGCAACGATTGAGGTGTGATATGACATATGGTATGCATCGAGGAGACCGCACTGTTGGTTCTATCCTCGAAATTATTCGATCCCTCAACCAGCTTAAAGGGGTGGATATGATACTGGAACGCATACTCATTGAGTCTCGGGGGATTGCTAATGCCGATGCCGGATCTATTTACCTCCTAAAGGATGATGCTCTGGTTTTCAGCCATGTGCAGAACGACACACTCTTTGGCGAACGGGGTGCAGGTGCTGCCCAGTATGCCAATGTCCGTTTGCCCATTAACAGTGATACAATTGTTGGGCATGCCGCTCTTACCATGAAGGCAATTTCCAGTGAAGATGCCTATAATATTCCGGAAGATGTGCCCTACAAATTTAATGCTTCATTTGATGAAGAAAACAACTATTACACCCGTTCTATCCTGGCAGTGCCGCTGCTCTCCTCTAAAAACACCCTGGTTGGTGTGATCCAGCTTATTAATGCCCGTGATGCCGAGGGCAGGCCAGATATCTTTACTGAACATAGCACGGCCATGACCTTTTTATTTGCCAACAGTGCGGCTGTGACTATTGAGCAAGGTCTGTTGAATCGTGAAATGATTCTGCGTATGGTGAAGATGGCAGCCCTGCATGATCCCAAGGAAACCGGGGCTCATGTTCAAAGAGTCAGTACATTCAGTGCTGAACTTTACCAGCGCTGGGCAGAGAAAAGGGGGATCTCATCACGAAAGATCCGTAACCACCGTGATCTGATCAGCTTGGCCGCCATGTCTCATGACGCCGGGAAAGTAGGAATATCTGACCTGATCTTAAAGAAACCAGCCCGTCTGACCAGTGATGAGTTTGATGTGATGAAAAGGCATACCCTCTATGGTGCCCAGCTTTTTTCCAATGCCGCAACAGAACTGGATAAGATGACCTACGATGTTGTGCTGTACCACCATGAGAAGTGGAACGGTACAGGGTATCCAGGAAAAGTTGACAGTCTCAGTGGGGATATCATGGGAAAGGCCTTGGCCGGAGAAGAGATCCCCCTGGTTGCAAGAATCGTGGCTTTGGCCGATGTCTATGATGCCTTAAATTCTAGCAGATGCTATAAAGATCCCTGGAAACGAAATGATGTGTATGAATTGATCCAGCATGAGAGTGGTAAACATTTTGATCCTGAACTGGTGACGGCCTTTTTTGAAATCACCGATATACTCTGTGCCATACAGGAGCGTTACCAGTAAAACTGCAACTGAACTTGAACGACACCTTTTTCACCATCCTATTCATCCAGAAGAAATCCGTATGGCCCAGGACGCTTTTCAGATAGCTGGTGGGGCCTCCCAGGTTTGGTTCCATGATGCTATGCTCAGTTATGTGGAGCAGGGAAGCCTTCAGCTTCAGAATAGAGGTGTGGAATACAGTGTTGTTTTGCTGGATGTCAAGATGCCCGGTATGGATGGGATAGAGGCCATGGCTGAAATCAGAAAACTCTCCTCCACAGTGCCCGTACTGTTTTGATCAGGGAACAGTGCTGGCCTTGGTGATGGCCTGGAACGAGTTGCTTTCTTGGTCAAAGTGGGAGAGTTCTACGGATTCTCCTCTTCTCTGGATACGAAGTGCCCCTAAAATAGCCGTGTTGAAGAGTGGTAAATTCCTGTCTCTGCAATAGGATTTGAGCTGTACGGAGGGAAATAGTGCAGGCTGAAAACTTCCGGCAGAGACCAGAATGGCCTGTGGTTTTATCCCTTGCAGAAAGGCTGCCGAGTTGGATGTCCTGGAACCGTGGTGTGGAGCCAGGAGGAACGTCGAATGGAGGACTCCGTGGTTTACCTGCTGGAGTAATTTCTGTTCAACAAAGCTGCTGATATCTCCAGGGAAGAGGCAAGAGAAAGTAGCTCCTGAACTGTTGGTATCGGTAAATTTAAGAATCAGGCTCTCATCATTTGAGCTAATCTTTCCACCTGCTGTAGTTATGGCATTATCTCCAGTCAACGGATTCTGAATATTTTTTAAGGTAACGCCCTCTTCTTGAATAAGTGTCTGTCCATCTTTTGCTTGTCGAATAAATATTCCCAGTAATTCTGCCAGTTCCAGAAGATCCGTATATCCCTTGCTATGGCCGTTGTTACCATTGATCCACAAGGTGCGTGGCCTGAACCGTTTCAAGATAAAGGGAATACCGTTGAAGTGATCTGAGTCGGGGTGGGTGATGACTACACTCTCAAGTCTGCGAATCCCTAGATCCCAGAGATAGGGAGCAATGATACTTGGGCCCACATTAAATCTGCTAGAGGAGCTGCCACCGCCGTCAATAAGTACAGATCTGCCTCCGGGGAAGTTCAGCAGGGTAGAACTCCCCTGACCCACATCTAGAAATACCAACTTCGATTTCAGTTCAAACTGCCGGAACATGGATCTGGGGGGCACTACAAAGAGGGTGCAGACAAGCAGGAATAGGAGCAAACTCTTTTTGGGATGGAAAGAGAAAAAGAAAGAACTGAGAAAGATATAGTAGAGCAGGATCAGTATGACTGAGGGCGTGGCCAGCCACAGAGTTGAAATGTCCATATTGGACAGATATCCGGTGATATATGTGGTAGCACGAATACCAATAGCTCCAGCCTGTAACAGGGATTCACCAAGTGTAGTACTGAAGGGCATGGCCAGCAAGGAGAGGAGCCCTAGGGGCAGACTCCAGAGGCAGAGCAGGGGTTCTATTATCAGGTTCGCTAGAGGCCCCACAGTTGAAAGGCGATTGAAGCC
>CAYWMZ010000174.1:0-5347 GCA_964459485.1 uncultured Desulfocapsa sp.
GGTAACAACGGCTGCCACCTCAAGATTTTGATATGTTTTTCGGACAAAGGCCGCATGGTGCATGTTTGCTGCTGTTCCCATTGTTGCACATTTTTCCGGTACCAGATTATATGGATTACAGATGTCTTTTCGATATGCAAGAGGATCCCGAAGTACCAGACTGTGCGTATGATTGCACGGTTCACAGCTCTGATGGTTGAGCACATACTTAAGATCAGCACGCATTCCACCGGCTACCCGGCAGGTTGACAATACCAGATGCGGCTCCAGAAATTTAGCGTAGATAATTCTCTTTTCCCGATGAATTTCCACCCCGTTGTACCAGGTAGTAATATGCATAATTCAGTCCCTCGCCCTGTTAACGCAATGGTGCGCTACAGCAAAAATAGTAGCTCCAAGAGTTGCCAATAATAGCAGTGAAAACCCGTTTACACTCTTTCCCAGTGCAGCGTGACGGATTGCTGTTGCCGCATGGGTTAGCGGCAGCAGGCTAAGAATACTCTGCAACCAGTCAGGCAGACGATCAATTGGAAAGAAGGTTCCTCCAAGAAAGGCCATGGGAGTAATCACAAAGTTTGTAAGCAGACTCTGATCCGCATGACTTTTCACAACCATTGCAAGCATTACGGCAAGAGCAGCAAACAAAAAACTATTCAGCAGAATTGCTATCCAGAACATCGGCCCATAGTGCAGACGCACGCCAAAAAGCAGACCAAGGCCCAGAATAATAAAGACACTCATAAGCGCACGGGTCATTCCGGCCATGACTTCACCTGCCACATAACTACTGTTACTAATGGGAGCCGCCTGAAATTCATCGAAGATATGCCAGTAGAAACGGGCAACATTGATATCTGTTGAAATTGCAAATGCCTGTGTCATACTGGACATCGCAATAAGGCCGGGTACGAGAAATTCAAGATAGCTGATACCGTCAAATCGCAGTTCACCGCCCATGGCGTAACCAAAAGTGACGAGATACAGGAGCGGAGAAACAGCCTGTCCTGCCAACTGTCGTTTAAACCGTCGTCTGAGAATGAGCATTTCCCTTCGATAGACGGCCAGAGTTCCATTTAACATGCCAGCCCCCTTTTTCCGGTAAAAGAGAGAAAGGCATCTTCGAGGTTTACCCGTCGAAGTGTGAATCCGCTCTGGGATTGAAATGTATCCGCCTCCTCTCTGGTTTTGAAATAGTGGGTGGACATTTCGCCCTCTTGCAGCAGATCAATGGCCCAGCTACCAACACGTTGCATAAGTTGTGCGGGTGAATCAATTGCCACGATCCGTCCTTCATCAAGAAAAGCAACCCGTTGGGCCAGGAATTCAGCCTCTTCAATATGATGGGTGGTGAGAAAGATGGTTGTCCCCTGTTGCTGGATCTTTTTTATCACTGCCCATATCTTGCGGCGAATGGCAGCATCAAGCCCTACGGTTGGTTCATCAAGAAAGAGAATTCCCGGTTCATGGAGCAGTGCCCTGGCAATGGTCACTCTACGCTTCAGGCCACCGGAAAGTGATTTGACCAACGTGTTTGACCGATCACTCATCTCCATTGATTCCAGGAGTACTCCTATTTTGGCCTTTCTCTCTTTTTTAGCCATGCCAAAGAGCTGACCGTGAATATCAAGGTTCTCAAAGACCGTAAGTTCCTGGTCAAGATTTACATACTGATGTACCACTCCGAACTGGTGTTTTGCAGAGATAGGGTCAGTTTCAATATCAAAACCACCCAGGCTGACCTTGCCGCTGCCCATTTTTGTAAGACCCGTGAGAATGCGGATGGTGGTTGATTTACCGGCACCATTTGGCCCCAGATAGGCAAACAGCTCTCCTTTGGAAACCGTGAGGTCGATTCCGTCCAGGGCGATTAGATTGCCATAGTTTTTCTTCAATTCATGTATCGTAATCATTTGTGTCCCTGGTATGTTGCTTTGTTGTCAGGTCGCAGATGTCCTATTGAATCAGGAATATCCATGAGCGGTTTTCGGCGCACCCGGTGCGGCAGAGCAAGGTCGGCTGCCTCATGAATATCTGAGAGTGAGACCTCACTGCGGCCATGCCAGGCAGCCAGTGTTTTAGCGGTTTTTAAAATGACAATATCCCCCCGATGGCCATCCACTCCTACCTCAAGGCAGGTGCGGGCAATTTCATGCAGGAGTTCCTGTGCTGCCGTAACGTTAGGGTAGAGTTCCCTGGCGTCTATGATTCTGTCTGCCAACTGTTTTGATTGCTGCTGTAACCCGGTACAGAAATTGTGCGGGTCTTTGTCAAAATCTATGCGCTGTTCCATGATGGTCACTCGTTCTTCAACGGATTCAACTCCACGGATATTGACACATAAGCCAAAACGGTCCAGCAGCTGGGGGCGAAGTTCCCCCTCTTCCGGGTTCATGGTTCCCACAAGGGTAAACCGGGCCGGATGGGAAAAACTTATCCCTTCACGCTCAATCGTGTTTATTCCCATGGCAGCGGCATCAAGAAGAATATCCACCACATGATCATCCAGCAGATTCACCTCATCCACATACAGAATTCCCCGATGTGCCTGGGCAAGCAGGCCCGGCTCCACCCTTTTTTCCCCCTTTTTTAGAGCATGTTCCAGATCAAGCGTCCCGGCTACCCGATCTTCCGTAGCTCCAACGGGCAGTTCCACTACCTGGATTTTCTGTTGTTTGATTGGCAACTCATTTTGTCCTGTGGGCTCCAGTCCAAGAGCACCGGATATTTGCACATATTCTTCATACTCCTGCCGTGGATCGAGTTGAAAGGGGGGTGTAGCGATGACCTCCATAAGCGGCAGAATTTCTGCCAATGCCCGAACCGCAGTTGATTTGGCAGTCCCTTTCTCACCCCGGATCAACACGCCGGAAAGGCTTGGAGTAATTATGTTGAGGATCAGGGCCAGTTTCATCTTTTCCTGTCCCACTATCCCCACGAATGGGTAAACCGATTTTCTATTTATTTCGTTCCTCATATTCCTCATATTCCTCATATTTCTACTGTTGTTCCCTCACAAGCTGCACCAGCTCTTCTGCCTGTATATCTTCTATTTTGAAATAATCAGCATCCAAGTCTCCAGCCAATTCCCTCGCCAGTTGAAAGTTCACAATCCCAGCTTCTTCTGTATCAACAACGATATATTTTGCTCTTTTTTCGTTGGTCATAGTCGCTGCAAAAGTTTTCATCTCATCAACAGGTTTGGAATTTCCCTGGCTAACATTTGTTTTGCCATCGGTGAGAATAATTACAATTGGTCTGCCCGTGGGTTCTCGAACAAGATAGTTGCGCATCACTTCAAACCCTTTTAGAAGCCCGGCAGAAAGCGGAGTTCTCCCGCCGATTGCCATGTCAGCAAGCTGTTTTCCTGCCAGTTCAACCGAGCCTGTTATCGGGAGGTTCAGATCTGCCCGATCCCGACGAAAGCTCACCATTGCAACTTTATCCCGCTTTTGATACGCATCAAGGAGCAGTGACATCACCGCACCCTTGGATGCGGCCATGCGTCCCCGTGCGCCCATGGAACCCGAAGCATCCACAATGAAAAGAAGCAGGTTGCCGATACGTTTTTCACGGATTTTATAGCGAAAATCCTCCGGTAGAAGATTAAGAGCAAGTTCACCCTTTCGAAAAACCTGCCAGGGTGCAGCTGCCCGGATGGTGGCATCAAGGGCAATGTCTCCAGGCAAACCATGACAGGAGGAACGACTGTAACGCCCCTGTTTCTGCGCCACACGGGAATGGGATCTTCGGCCTGAACCCCGCCGGATTTGGCTGTCTTTCATTGTTGAAATTTTTTGCACCGGAAACACCTGACCAATCTCAAACATCTGTTCCTGACTGTTTGTGGAGCTGCTCTTTTCTTTCTCGGATTGCTGCGGTTCAGGCTGACTGTCGGCACTGTTTCCCTGAAAAGGTTTTTGCGTATCCTCGTTTTCTTGCTGAGTATTTTTGTCTGTTTGCTCCTGTTTTTCCTGCGGATCGTCTTTCTTGTTGTTTTGAGTCTGTTGCTGTGGCGGTTCAGGAGGCAGCGGTTCTGCCTCTCTGCTCCTGTGGATGAGTACCATGGACGACACCCTGAGAATATGTTCATTCTCTACCTGTTTTGCACCCTCCAATGCAGCAAGAGCCAAAGCTGCTTGTTCCATGACAAGGTCAGCCCGATGCCCGGCCACATGGTTTTGGGTGCAGAATTCAGCAATAAAGCTCCGCATCTGTGGGAGTATGCGTATTTCAGACAGCACCTTTCGTCCTCGCCTGATCTTCGTTTTCAGTTGTTCATTTTTGTCATGGAATTGCCGAATAAACCCATTCTGATTATGGTCAAATGCTTCCTGACGCTTGAGCAGTTCCACCCGTTCCGCAATTTCTTCATTACCTGTCACTTCCACGCAAAGGCCAAAACGATCCAGCAGTTGGGGCCGCAATTCTCCCTCTTCAGGGTTCATTGTGCCAATCAAGATAAAACGCGAAGGGTGCGTTATGCTCACTCCCTCACGTTCCACAGTATTGATTCCCGATGATGAGGCATCAAGTATGAGATCAATGATATGATCATCCAGCAGATTCACTTCATCTATGTAGAGAAATCCCCGGTGTGCGTCAGCCAACAGCCCGGATTGAAAAGCAATCTGTCCTTCCTGAATGGTCTTGCTAAAATCAATTCCCCCGGCAACCCGGTCTTCGGTAGCATTCAGGGGCAGTGTTATGATACGGATTTTTCTCTGCTCAATTTGTAGTTCACGCTCCAAACATTCAGCGCACAAGCCATTTACATCGTTAGGATCACAGGAAAAACCACATCCGGTAATCACATCAATTTCCGGTAAAATATCTGCCACTGCGCGAACCGCCGTTGACTTAGCCGTTCCCTTTTCTCCCCGGAGAAGGACACCGCCAATGGATGGATTTATACTGGCAAGCAGAAGGCTCAGTTTCAGATCTTCCTGTCCAACAAGGGCTGTGAAAGGATACCTTTTCATTCCATCCGTTCCTCTATGTCGCCTTCTATTTCAAGGTAGGCATTACGAAGTTCCCGCTCGGTTTCCGGATTGGCTTGCCACATACCCCTGGCACTGGCTTCAAGCAACTTGTCTATGATGTTTTGCAGGGCATAAGGATTGACACGCTGCATCCACTCCTGCATGTCTTTATCTAGTGCGTATTTTTCAGCCAGCGTCTCATACATCCAGTCGTCAATGACTTCTGCCGTAGCATCCCAGCCCAGCACCACATCCATCACATGGGAGATATCCCCTGCCCCTTTGTAACCGTGGCGTTTCATACCCGAGAGCCATTTGGGGTTCACCAGCCGTGAGCGAAATATATGTTTTGCTTCTTCTGCTGTGGT
>CAYWMZ010000175.1:0-5344 GCA_964459485.1 uncultured Desulfocapsa sp.
TTCCCTAAGCTTTGTCCCCCAAGCTGTGGGCTTGAGATTAACTTTAAGCGTATTAAGGACAATCGTCGTATCCGTACCTATACCATGACCAGTGTTACTGCTGTCTCTGGTGAACCCGGAAATTACGAAGTGACCCTTGAGACCGCACCCCGTTATGTGAATAGCAACTGTACTGCCTGTGGCGATTGTGCTGCTGCCTGTCCTGACGAGATGGATGATGAGTTCAATTTTGGAATGAATAAATCCAAAGCTGCCTATCTTCCACACCAGATGGCCTTTCCCCGCCGTTATGTGATCAATAAAGAGGCACTCTCTGAAGACGGTGCTACAGCTGTAAAGGCATCTTGTAAGTATGGCGCTGTTGATCTCGATATGGCCGCTGATACCAAGACCATCAACGTGGCTTCTATTATATGGGCCACCGGTTGGACACCTTACGATCCCACCAAGATGGACAACCTTAAGTTTAATGAATCAGACGCCATCGTCACCAATATGATGATTGAGCGTATGGCAGCACCCGGTGGCCCCACCGATGGTGCCATTCTTCGTCCAGGTGATAACAAAGAGCCCGAATCCTTTGCCTTTGTTCAGTGTGCAGGATCGCGCGATGAGAATCACCTCGAGTTCTGTTCCTACGTCTGTTGTATGGCCACCTTCAAACAGATGACCTACATTAGAGAGCGTTACCCCGAGGCCAAAATTTACGTCTTCTATATTGATCTGCGTACTCCCGGAAAATATGAAAAATTCCGTGAGAAACTGATGCAGGATGAGAATTCAAGCTTCATTAAAGGAAAAGTTGCCGAGATCATCCCAGAGTCCGATGGTTCCGTTACCGTTGTTGCGGAGAATGCCGTAACTGGTGAGAAGATCAAACAGAATGTTGATCTGGCAGTTCTTGCAACCGGTATGCAGCCGACCCTTGGCGCAAATGGTGCTCCTGTTACACTTGATACCGATCCCAGTGGTTTTGTTAACTCAAATCCTGAGACCGGCGTACTGTCCGCAGGCTGTGCATGCAGAGCTGCCGATGTTGTTACTAGCAATCAGTCAGCCACCGCTGCTGCCCTGAAGGCAATTCAGGTTTCCAGGAGGTCATAATCAATGGATAAGAAAATTTGTACCTATATATGTACTGGTTGTGGCATCGGAGAGGCTCTTGATATCGAAGAACTCTCAGGTGTAGTTACCGGTGAGATGTCCCAGGAATGTAAGACTCACGCTACTCTTTGTGGTGTAGAAGGACGTGCATTTCTGGAAAACGAAAAATCAGCTGAAGGTATTAATACCTTTACGATCTGTGCCTGTTCTCCCAGGGTTATGCAAAAAGAGTTTGATATGGGCGATGATACTATCACCGTTCGTGCCAATCTTCGTGAGCAGGTAATCTGGACAGCTGGTGTTGCTGAAGAGGGTCAGGAAGATTCCCATAAGGAATGGTTGCAGGAGACTGCTTCTGATTATCTTCGTATGGCCTGTGCCCGTGCCTCAAAGACAGAGATGCCAGAGCCTTACGAGATGGAGTCCATGAATAAGGACATCCTCGTCATGGGTGGTGGTATAGCTGGGATTACCGCTGCAATCGAGGCCTCTAAGGCTGGATCAAATGTGACCCTCGTTGAGAAGGCTGAAGTACTTGGTGGTAAGGCAAATGGTTGGCTGAAACAGTTTCCCACCTCTTACCCCTACGAGGAACTTGAAGAGAACTCAATTTCTGCAATGATTGCAGAGCTTGAGGCCGATTCGAACATCACTGTAAAGACCGCAACGGAAGTTGCTCGTATCGGTGGTGCTCCTGGTGACTTCAAAGTAACTCTGAAAGATGCAGGAAGCAAATCTGAATGGGACGCCCCCGCTAAGGTTGGTGTGGATGAGCAGGATAAGATCGACAAGGGTGAGATGGACGATCCCAACGATGGTCTTCAGGCATACGGTGTGGTCAATGAAGCCGCTGTTGCCTACGGTGCTGTAGTCCTAGCCACTGGCTGGGTTCCAGCCGATGTCTCTGAATATGAACACCTTGGTTATGGAAGCAATGATAAGGTTGTGACCAATGCCGAGTTTGAGGTCATGGCCAAACAGGGTAAACTTGATGGAATTAACAAGGTTGCTTTTGTAATGAGCCCTGGTGGTGAAGAGCACGATCAGGATTTTCCCTATGCCAACTCAGTAACCTCCATGGTTGCTCTGAAACAGGCAAAGTATGTACGGGAAAACAATGCAGATGCTCAGGCCTATATCCTCTATCAGCATATGCGTACTCCCGGTAACATGGAGTTGTTCTACAAAGGTGTGCAGCAGGACGATGGCATATTTATGACTAAAGCCACTGTCACCGGTGTTGAGGGTAGTATTGTTCATGCCAAGGATACCCTGCTCGGTGAGGACATCGACCTTGATGTTGATCTGGTTGTACTTGCAGCGGGTATGGTTCCAACCACCAAGAATGAAAATACAATCAATCTTGCCTATCGTCAGGGACCAGCTTTTCTTGATCTTGATCTCTTTGATGGATATGCCGATTCGCACTTTATCTGCTTTCCTTATGAGACTCGCCGTACCGGTATTTATGCCTGTGGTGGTGTGAGAAAGGCTATGAATATGCAGGAAACCATTGATGATGCCACTGGTGCTGCACTTAAGGCCATTCAGGCCATCGAGTCAGCCGATCATGGGGTTTCCGTTCATCCTCGTTCTGGTGATAAAACCTATCCTGAATTCTTCATGCAGAGATGTACTCAGTGTAAACGCTGTACTGAGGAGTGTCCCTTTGGTGCACTAGATGATGATGAGAAGGGTACACCTCTTCCAAATCCATCACGCTGTCGTCGCTGCGGAACCTGCATGGGTGCATGTCCTGAGCGTATCATTGGCTTTAAGGATTACAACATCGATCTTATCGGATCAATGATTAAGGCCATTGAGGTTCCTGAGGATGATGATGATAAACTCCGTATTCTAATCTTTGCCTGTGAAAATGATGCCTACCCAGCACTTGATATGGCTGGTATGCGCAAACATAAACTCAATCACATGATTCGTTTTATTCCGGTTCGCTGTCTTGGTTCTGTGAATATGGCCTGGATCCGTGATGCACTCTCCGCAGGACTTGATGGTGCCATGCTCCTTGGCTGTAAATATGGTGATGACTACCAGTGTCACTTTGTGAAGGGCTCTGAAATTGCCAACACCCGTATGGCGAATATCGGTGACAGTCTTTCCACCTTGGGACTTGAGCCAGAGCGTGTTCGCTCTGAGTCTGTTGCCATAACTGACTACGATAAGGTTGCAGAGCTTGTCAACGATTTTGTAGATGAGATCGTAGAACTCGGTGCAAATCCATTCAAGGGCTTCTAGTCCGTCCTTTGGTCGGGTACTGGTGTTCCCCGTGCTTGCAAAAAAGTGCTAACACCAGTACCTTAGGATTATTAAGTGAAGACTAATATTCTTTTAAGTATATGTATCTGACTTGAGAAGAGAAAAGGAGGAGTAGAACCATGGAAGTACAACCGGATTTAGATTTTATTAGATATTTGAAGACTGCTGGCGGTGACACCATGAAAAAGTGTTACCAGTGTGCCACTTGTTCCGTTGTTTGCCCGCTCTCTACTGAGGAGAACCCATTTCCACGTCAGGAAATGATCTGGTCAGGATGGGGAATGAAGGATAAGCTTATCGCTGACCCCAACGTTTTTCTCTGTCATCAGTGCGGTGACTGTACTGTGTATTGCCCCCGTGGTGCAAAACCTGGTGAAGTGCTTGGTGCCATTCGTGCCTATGCCTATACCGCTCTTGGCTGGCCTACCGGACTTGCAAAACTTGCATCCACTGCCAAAGGCTTACCCATGCTGATTGCTATCCCAACCGTTGTTATCTTTGTCCTCTGGGCAATCTCCGGTGGTATGGTGATTCCTGATGCTGAGATCTTTGCATCTCACGGATATCAGACATTTTTTGGTACTTGGGACTTTCATTGGCTCGGCAAGAATGTTGCTTTTATTGATACTTTTATGCTTGCTGCATTTGGCCTTGCGGTTGTCGCCTCCTATAAAGGTGTCACCAATATGTGGAGCCAGATGTGTGAACGCGAGGGCGTTGATGCAAATTTTAAGCCCTCCATGGTTCAGCTTATTCGTGATTTTGTCTGGCCCTCCATCATTGAGATTGTACAACATAGCCGCTTTAAAGAGTGTGTCACTAATCGTAACCGTGAAACAGGCCATAAGCCTTTGATGTATGCCTTTGGTGGACTTTTAATCGTTACTGCCTGGTCTGCCATTGCTAATGATGTCCTTGGTCCATGGATACCAAGTCTCCATGGTCCTATGTCTGTATGGAATCCGATAAAGATTCTGGCAAATGTCTCAGCTGTTGCCATGATCGTTGGTTGTGGAATCCTGTGGATGAACAGATCTGAAACGGAATCGGAAAATAATATTACGCCAACCTTCTATGACTGGTTCCTTATCTGGGAGATCATGGCAGTAGGTGTTACAGGTCTTCTTGCTGAGGTTGCACGTTGGGCCGGTCTTGCCGCACCTGGTTACATCATTTACTTTATACACCTTGTATCCGTTATGATGCTGTTTATGTATATGCCCTACACCAAGTTTGCCCATCTGATCTACCGCACTACCGCTATGACCTTTGAGAGATTTAGAGACAGTTCTTTTGGAAAAAATCCCCTCGATGAATAGTCATTAGGCGTTTTAAGTTTTTTAAGGCCGTGTCTTTGGATACGGCCTTTTTTTTATGGGCAATTTTTTTAAGGACAGTTCGTTTTTGCAGCATGGCACATTTTCCTCTAAGGCTGCTATTTTAGGGTTATTCTCTGCTCTGGAATTCAGATGTACACAGGTCAACTCTGAGGTAATTGGGACGGTATTTTCGGGAGTTAGCCTTTCGGGGAACCAGTGTTTTATTAATGGCTGTATTGAGCTGTAGCTTTTTTGCAAAGAGGGCAAAAAAAAGATTGTAATAAAAAATCGTTTTGTGTATATTCTTTCACCTTGTACGCTGGCGTAGCTCAATTGGCAGAGCACCTGATTTGTAATCAGGATGTTGCGGGTTCAAGTCCCATCGCCAGCTCCAGTTGCACAGAATACTTGGTCTTTATCCAAATAAATATACTGTACAGGTATTGAGGTTTTTTTAGTTTGTAAAGTTGTGGAGGGGTTCCCGAGTGGCCAAAGGGAACAGACTGTAAATCTGTCGTCAGAGACTTCGGAGGTTCGAATCCTCCCCCCTCCACCACCTTGTTGTTGAAACAGAGAGAGCAGATATTGTTGCGGGAATAGCTCAATTGGTAGAGCATCAGCCTTCCAAGCTGAGGGTTGCGAGT
>CAYWMZ010000176.1:0-5334 GCA_964459485.1 uncultured Desulfocapsa sp.
AGACGATAGACTCCAGCATCATCACAGATTTCGGCACCGACAATAAGGCGCTCGTCAGTGGGTAGTTGAATACCGCAGAGTATTTGGCTCAGGTCCCCCGGGCCAAGTTTCGCCGCTCAGCCCGATGCTTTTACTGTTGAAGTGAGTTTTATCATTTAGCCCTGTTTGGGAGATTGAATGGGAAAATTATTTTTTTGGTTCTAGCCCTGCAAAATGGGAAATGCCTGGACTATAATTACAATAATAAGCACATAATTGTGAGATCTAAACAAAGAAAACAGCACAAAAGGCGCTTTATTGTTGAATTTCCACTGTACATATTATAAACCTTTTTATCAGATTTTGATAAAAGGCACAAAGATATTCGCTCTCTTTGTGCCTTTCCCTTTTTTTTCGAGTTGTGGTAGCCTGAAGTTGCCGCACACACAGGAATAGTTCAATGAATAGCCCCACTGTAGAGAAGTATGAAGACGGCCGTCCCAAACATGAATGTGGTGTCTGTGGCATATTTGGCCATGAGGATGCAGCAAAGCTTGCCTATTTTGGGCTTTATGCCTTGCAGCATCGTGGTCAGGAAAGTGCCGGGATTGTGGCCTCAGACGATGGAAAAGTCTCCATCCATAAGGCCATGGGCCTTGTGCCGGAGATTTTTTCAGAAGAGATCTTACAGGGGTTGCCGGGTTCAATGGCTATGGGGCATGTTCGCTACTCCACCACGGGTGCCTCCAATGTGACCAACTCTCAGCCCTTAATGGTGACCCACAAAGGCTGTACTCTTGCGGTGGCCCATAATGGTAATCTGGTGAACTCGCTGGATCTGCGCCAGGATCTTGAAGAAAAAGGCTCCATTTTTCAGACCTCCATGGACAGTGAGGTGGTGCTTCATCTCATGGCCAGAACCACCCATCTAGGCCTGGAACGGGCACTCACCGAGTCCTTCTCCTGTCTTCGCGGGGCCTATTCCATCCTGATGATGACCGAGGACACCCTGATTGCGGTTCGAGATCCTGGTGGGTTTCGTCCTCTGTGTCTGGGAAAGCTCAGTAATGGTGCCCTGATTGTGGCCTCTGAGACCTGTGCCCTGGATCTGGTGGAGGCCGAATATGTGCGTGATATTGCCCCAGGTGAGGTGCTTATTGTCAACAAAGACGGGGAGCGTTCCATCTTTCCCTGGCCCAAGCAGAAGACCAGTTTCTGTATCTTTGAGCAGGTGTACTTTGCCAGACCCGATTCTGACATCTTTGGGATCAACGTGTACGAGTCACGGAAGCGCATGGGGGAGATTATGGCCCGGGAATCCGGGGTCAAGGGAGACTTTGTGATGCCTTTCCCCGATTCGGGTAATTATGCAGCCATCGGTTTTTCCAGAGCGTCTGGTATTCCGCTGGAGATGGGGATGATCCGAAACCATTATGTGGGACGGACCTTTATTCAACCTACCCAGTCCATGCGTGACTTTAATGTGCGGGTCAAGCTGAACCCGGTTCGGGCATTGCTGAAGGACAAGAGGGTCGTTATTGTCGAAGATTCTATTATTCGTGGAACCACCGGACGCAGCAGGGTCAAGGCCCTGCGGGAGGCTGGGGCCAAGGAGGTGCATATGATGGTCAGTTGCCCTCCCACCCGTCATGCCTGCTACTATGGTATCGATTTTCCTTCATCGGAGCAGCTGATTGCCTCCAATTTTTCGGTGGCTCAGATTGCTGAGAATATTGGTCTGGATTCCCTGCACTATCTGAGTCTGGAAGGATTGGTGGAGGCCACAGGCCTTACTGCCGATGATTTTTGCCTGGCCTGTTTTAACGGTAAGTATCCTGTACGGCCCGATACAAATTTTACCAAGGACGCTCTCGAAAAATAGGATCAGATATGGCAAAATCCATCATAATTGATGTCTACGAATGTAATGGCTGCGGATCCTGTGTTGAGATCTGTCCTGAAGTCTTCGTGATGGACGACGGTGAGAAGGCGACTCTTGAGGATCCAAATGCGGCCGTCACAGAAAAAGTAGAGGAGGCAGCGGCCTATTGTCCCCAAAAATGCATCGATTTTGAATAACTACTCACAGGGCACCGAATCTTTCCGCCATCAGCCTGGCTTGCGTATGGAAAATACGCTGCGCCAGCCTGATGACGCAAATCTCCAGTACTCTGTAAGTAGTTATAAACACAGTGGTCTGCCAAGGCGAATCGCTATCCCCGTGAGTAGTAACGATTTTGAATAACTCAGATGGATAATATTTTTCTCATGAAGTTGCTGGAGAGTGGCTATACCGATGATCCCCTGGATGAAATTCTGGCGGTTCTCAAGCTTACGGCACCTGAAATTGAGCTGGAGCCTCTGGTTGAGTTGCACCGGGAGATAGGCCTGATTTTTGGAGGTGCTCACCTCGACTATCGGCAGAGTGACACTAAGTATCACAACCTGAACCATACCTATAGTGTTGTCCTGGCCACGGTACGACTGTTCCATGGACTGATGTGTGACGGTTGGCCTGTCTCTGAAGAGGCCCTGACTAAGGCCCTGTACAGCGCCTATTTTCATGACTGTGGCCTGTTAGTAAAGAACTCGGAAAATGCTGCCACCGGAGCTACTTACACAGTGGGCCATGAAAGGCGCTCTATGTTCTTTATGGCTGAGTACCTCAAAGCGAAACATTTTCCCGTCTCATTTACCACGGACTGTTCGGTAATTATCCAGTGTACCAACCTCAGTATAGATCCCGACACCCTGTTCTTTCCTTCAGCCGAGATGCAGTTGGCCTCTTTTGCCGTGGGAACTGCCGATATCCTGGCCCAGATGGCGGACAGATATTATCTGGAACGTTTGCCGTCCCTCTTTCAGGAGCATAAGGAGGGGGGCATTGGCAACTATGACACTGCCGTGGAACTCATGGAGCAGACTGCCATGTTTTATCGCAATGTTGTGGGGGGGCGTCTGGAGAAAATTTTCGGCAATCTGACCAAATTTATGCAGTCCCATTTTCAGGTTCGCTGTGGCCTGGATCAGAATCTCTATCTTGACAATATCAAGAAAAATATTGATTATATCCAGTTGATCGTGGATTCCTGCGGTGAGGATATGGAAGAGTCTTTACAGAAGTACCTGCGACGTATCCCACCCGATTGAGCGGTTATTTCTGGCGCGGATCCTTCCCCGTTTCAAACATCTCAAAGAGATCATAAAAGAGTCGGGCCACGGCACTGAAGTGGGTGGCAGATCCTGAACTGGCATAGGCCTTGGTTAGTTCCATTGCCCGTGCAAAACTCTCCTGGCACTCTGATTCTTCGGGTGTCTTCAACACCCTCACAAGCTGTTCTCCTAATTCATCAATCATTACATGCTCCAGTTATTGTTAAGGGTATGATGCGCATTGCTCATTTCCACGGTCTGAAAATTCCTTATTTGATATTCAACCCCCTTCAACGCCATTGAGCATCTCCTCGATCACCGCAAGGCCACCCTTCCAGAATTCCGGATCGTTGAGGTCAATACCAAAGGGTCTGAGCAGTTCGTAGGGAGACTGGCTACCTCCCTGGGACAACAAGTGGATATATTTGGGAATAAAGGCTGCACCCTCTTTCTGGTGGATGCGGTAGAGGGCCAGGACCAGTAGTTCGCCAAAGGCGTATGAGTAGACATAGCCGGGGCTGTGCAGGAAGTGGGGGATGTATGACCACCAGATGCGGTAATGTTCCCCTAAAGAGACAGAATCACCAAACATGGCCTGCTGGCTCTGCATCCACAGGCTGGAGAGATCATCAGCCGCCAGCTCCCCTTGCTCCCGGCGCCGGGTGTGGATAAGGTCTTCAAAACGATTCATGGAGATCTGACGAAAGACTGTAGCAAAGATAGATTCCAGCTTTTGACAGCGAAAGGCTCGTTTTTCAGCAGGATCAGTGAGGCTCTCCAGCTGTTTGTGGAAGATAAGTAGTTCGGCAAAGACCGAGGCGGTTTCTGCAAGGACAAGTGGGGTATCACTGTTGAAATACCCCTTCTCCTTTGCCAGATACTGGTGGATACCGTGGCCTAGCTCGTGGGCCACCGTTGAGACATCACGGATGTTTCCGGTATAGTTCACCAGGACATAGGGGTGGGCATCGGGGACTGCCGGGTGGGCAAAGGCCCCGCCCCGTTTGCCATCCAGCAGGGGGGCGTGTATCCAGTTCTGATCGAAGAAGAGCTTGGCAATATCTGCCATCTCCGGAGAGAATGCCTCAAAGCCAGCCAGCACCATTTCCCGACACTCATCCCAGGGGATAAGGCGATCCGGGAGGGAGGGCAGGGGGGCGTATCTGTCGTAATCGTGGAGTTCAGAGAGTCCCAGAATTTCTTTTTTCACCCTGTAATAACGTTGTACAATGTCGTAGCGTGAGGTGCAGCAGTCCACTAGGGCCTGCACCGTTTCACCTCGCAGTTCATTGGAAAGATTACGGCTGCTGACCCAGGATGGATAGTGACGGATCCTGTCATCTATCATCTTTTCTGCGAGGATGGTGTTAAAGATATGGCTTAGGATGTGGAGTTGGCTTTTCAGGCCTGCGGTAAGTTCCAGGGCAGCTTTTTTGCGCAGCTCACGGTAGGAATTGTAGAGCTCGGAGAGGACCTCTTCTTCGCTTCTCTTGTTCTCACCAAATTCGAGGTGGCCCATCACCTTCTCAAAGAGGGTCAGCCAGGATTCACTGCCCACAGGAGAAAACTCAACTAGCAGGGATTCTTCGGAGTGGGACAGGAGGTGTGCGGCATAGCGCCGCAGATTCCTCAGATAGTGCTCATAGGGGGCGACTTCTTCAGTGGCCAGGATGGCCTCAGCTGTGTCCTTATCCATTTTGGCCCATTCCAGATCAAAAAAGACCAGCTCCTTGTTGACCCCACTGGCATCTTCCTTGCATTTTTGCAGGAAGGCCCCGGCTGCATCATTCTTGACCTGGGTCACAAAGTTCAGGAAGGCGTAAGTCTCCAGACGGCCCAGGTTGATCTGTATCCGTTCTATTCGCCGTACCGTCCGGGCAAATGTGGCAGGGGGGAGTTCTGACAGTTTTCCGGCTCCATCCTCCCGGATCAGCTCCGCCTCCTGCTGGCAGAGGTCAAGGTCATCCTGGATGAGTTCGTCCTCCAGGGAGTCGTAGAGGGCATCGAGATTCCAGAGCACCTTGCTGGTGCCGAGAGTGTCATTTAGGGAAGAAGACATAATAATGTGTCCTGTTACAGGGTATTGGGCAGGTATCGCCCTTAGTAGTGTTTTAAGGTCACCGTTCTAAAAAATCCACCACCGTAACTGCCGAGAAAAGCCATTTTCCTTCCAGCCTCTCTGTTACGATATTCAGTTCATAG
>CAYWMZ010000177.1:0-5330 GCA_964459485.1 uncultured Desulfocapsa sp.
CTGTCCGAGGACATTGACCTTCCACACAGAGAAGCAGCAGCAATTACCAACACCATCATCGAAACCATGACCCAGGCCTTAGCCGAGGGTGACAGTATTGAAATCAGAGGTTTTGGCAGTTTTGTCATCAAGAATTACGGCTCCTATGAAGGACGTAACCCCAAGACTGGTGAAAAGATTAAGGTAAAACCAAAGAAACTTCCCTTCTTCAAGGTGGGAAAAGATCTGCGGGAACAAGTCAACCAGGGGAAATAATCCTCCCTCCTGCTACACGATTTTCCCTACCAAATCATATATCTGTGCCTCGGTGATTCGTACCTTTACGATATCACCGGGGTTGGCAGTTCCATCATTGATATACACACATCCGTCTATATCTGGTGCCTGATAGACCGTTCGCCCTTCAAGGAGGAGATCCGTCTCCCGGCTCAACCCTTCAACAAGGACTGGGATTGTCTGTCCAACATATTTATGAAGGATATCAGATGAAATATCTGCCTGCAAAGCCATAATTCGCTGCATCCGCTCCTGCTTGACCACATCGCTAAGCTGTTTCTCGTAAAACTCTGAAAGTGCCCCCTCCTCATTGGTATAAGAGAAGACACCCACATGGTCAATACGGTACTGCTTCAGGAATGATTCCATCTGCAGCACATCCTCTTCGGTCTCCCCCGGAAAGCCGACCATCATGGTGGTGCGTAGTGCAATATCAGGAACAACCTTTCGGATTTTATCTATAAAACGACAGAGATCATCATAGCCATAGCGACGGTGCATGGCCTTCAAAATAGTGTCAGATACGTGCTGGAAAGGGATATCCATATAGGGAAGAATCCTGCTTTCGCTATGCATCAGTTCATAGAGTTCTGCCCCCACTCCGGATGGATAGAGGTACATCAGACGCAACCAGGGAATAGTGGTCTCTTTCAGTATGGCAGAAAGCAAACGTATAAGATTCGTATCCTGGCCCAGATCATTGCCGTAAGCTGTGAGATCCTGAGCAATGAGCGAGATCTCTTTTACTCCACTCGCCCCGAGTCGCTTGATTTCTACTATGATATCAGCAATGGGCCTGGAACGAAGATCTCCTCGAATTGAGGGGATCATGCAGTAGGTACACCTGTTATTACAGCCCTCAGTAATCTTCACTGAACTCCTGAAAAACGGTGTTGCGAGGGTACGGGGCAAGGAGGCAGTCATAAGGAAACGATCTGGACACACAGCCCTACCCTGCTGCTCACCCGCCACAAGCTTACGGAGGAGTTCTGCGATGTCTGGCACCCCTTCCGTTCCCACAAAGAGGTCCACCTCACGCAAATCACCAGAAAGTTGATCTGGATAGCGTTGCACCAGACATCCGGTAACCACCAGATACTTGGCTGGATCATCCTCCTTGTATCGCCCCATCTCCAGGATGACCTCTATGGCCTCTTCCACTGCCGGCTGGATAAAACCGCAGGTATTGACTATGAGCACGTCTGCTTCTGCCGGATCTTCCACCAGGTTCCAACCGTTTTCATGAAGGAGACCCAGCATAACCTCTGAATCCACAAGATTTTTGGCACAGCCAAGACTCACAAGATGGAAAGTTGACATACCTTAACCCTCACTAAAGGTTGCAAGACGAACAATGGAGTTCATCAGGAGTTTTATCTGGGCCTTACTCTTACGCTTAAAGACCTTGCCGTTAAATCCGGGCCGCCACTCCTCCTGCCACAATTCATCAGAAACCAGGAACAGGGAGGCGAAATCTATACCCCTGAAAGCTGCAACGGCGCACAGGGCAGAGTACTCCATATCCACCGCTGCCACAGAAAGCTTCTCGTGAAGCGCTGCCATCATTTTTCTCGATTCACGGTAGGGGGCATCCGTTGACCATAGCGGCAAGCTAACAGCATCCTGGAACTGTTGTTGTAGATTGTTAAGCAATGGAGCCGACGGCTGATAGACTGCCTCGGAGCTATAATATCTGGACGTTCCCTCGCCAGGATGAGCTAAAGTACCGATAAGGCTATCTCCTACCCTGATCTTTGGATCAATGGCCCCACACCAGCCTGCCATCACCACACGCTTTGCCCCTAAAACGATCAGCTTTTCAAGGATCATGGCGGCCATTGGTGCACCAATGGCAGGTCCTGCCACAAAATAATCCCCTTCAGGGCTGACCACCAGGCTTGAATGAAAGAGGAAGCGCTGATCTCCACCCCGATCAAGCAAGGCCTGAGTGGCAGTCCGGGCCTCCGTTGGATTCACCAGTAAAATACCATAGCCAGGAATGGATTTTTCTCGTATCCCCCGGCTGGGCTGTACTATACTATCGTCCTTTTGTTCCATTGTATCCCTATCACAAATCCTGTAAACGCAAAAAAGGCTACAGATCTCTCTGTAGCCTTTCACAACGAAGCGATTGGGTCTTTGCCTCAGGCAAGAACCCGATCTGACCGCAACTGCATTATCCGATCAAAGGATTTGCATAGAGCAGGATCAGAGAAACAACAAGTCCGTAAATAGCACAAGACTCAGCAAGAGCCATACCAAGGATCATAAAAACCATCAATTTAGGCTGTACTTCGGGGTTACGAGCAAGACCCATGGTAGCACCCTGTCCAACATTACCGATACCAATACCACCACCAAGTCCAGCAAGTCCGATTGAAAGTCCTGCACCAATACAGATAAGTCCGAGCATCAAATTTGATTCCATTGTAAATCTCCTAAAAAAAGTTTAAGTGTTTTGGCCTTCTTCCTATATAAAAAATTCTAACTTCTTCTATCTTTAATAGCGATGGATCAATGGGCATGCTCGTTAGCCTGACCGAAGTAGACGACGGTGAGCAGAACAAAAACCATGGCCTGAACCAGAGAAACAAGCACACCAAGGAGCATGATTGGCAGAGGTGCAAAGTAGGCACCAGCCAGCATAAACAAAATTCCAAGAAGAGTCTCTTTGGCCATAATATTACCAAAAAGACGAATGGAGAGTGAAAGCAAGCGAGCAACATTACTAATCAACTCAATGGGCAACATCAGGGGAATAAGTATCGGAATGGGCCCTAAGAAATGTTTAATATATTTCATACCATGGGCACGAATACCGATGATGTGATGGGTAATCCACACGATGATGGTCAGTGCCAAGGTGGTATTTATTGAAGAGGTGGGAGACATAAAACCGGGGATAAGACCAATGAGGTTACCCACGGCAATATAGAGGGCGAAGGTGGCGATCATCGGATAGAGTTTATCGGTGAGCTCAGTTCCCATATTATCATTGAAGAAATCGTACATCCCACCAATGAGCAACTCCCAGAAATTCTGGCCCTTACCAGGAACCATCTCAATATTACTGAGGGTTAGCTTGCCAACCACCACCAGAAAAATCATAACAAGCCAAGTATAGGTCATATACGGCTCACATAATTTTTCCAGTAACGTATGCCCTACAGGACCATGTGGAATTGGCAGCCCCAATTTCTCTAAAATAAGTGAAATAAATAGTATCGGATGTTCCATAACTCTCCCTCTTACCCTTTCCTGCTTAAAAAGTAGTGCCCTGCCACCCTGACTGTCGTCAGAATAATGGCAAAGACCACGGTTGATAGCCCCAGAAGCAAGCCAATCGCATGCGCCTCTCCGCTCCGGATAAAGAACAGTAAGATCACAGCAATCAAAGCCAGCCGGAGCCAAAATTTAACCATAAATACAGATTTTCCACTTCCCTTCTTTTTCGTCTTCTCCTCTTCCCCTTCAACGGGAGCTTCAAAGGTCTCCAAAAAAGAGGTGATGTCTCGATGCCCCGAATAAAAACTTGCAATGGCAATCACACCACCAATGAGCACCGACTGGGCAAAATTCCATGACATAATCAGCCATGAGCCACAGGTCAATACTACTAGGCACCCAATGCTTAAGACCTGCACTTGTTTTACTGAAATATCAAACACAATCCCTTAATCCTCAGAGTCCTCGTCTTTTGATCTAGCCGCCGGTGTCCGTAAAATATCAAAAAGACTTTTAAAGCCAGCAAAAATCCCAAAGGCTAGACCAATAAATGTAAACCAAGGTGATGTAGATCCATCAAAGAAATGTTCATCCAGATAGATCCCCCCCCCAAGGCCAATGAAGATTGCAGCCACAAAGGTAAAGCCGATATGCCCATAATTCCCGAGCAGATCAACCATCTCAGTACTCAACTTTTTAGCCATTTTTGTTCCCGTCTTGCAGAGGCCTGAAAACTCTGTGGCAAACGATCAAATTTGTTATCATGTCTACCCGCCAAAGTCAACGATTTTTTTACATTTCAGCCAATTTTTTGAATGACCATTCAGTCATTTTTATGCCTTTTTCCAGGTCTTCCTGGCTATGAGCAGCTGATATAAAAGCAACTTCAAATTGAGAGGGAGCAAGATAAATCCCCTTACTCAGCATTTGCCGATAATGGGCCCCGTAGCGATCGACATCGGATTTCATGGCCGAATCAAAATCAGTCACCGGATCTTCAGTAAAGAATCCTGTCATTAGCGAACCGACCCGATTCAGGGTCACAGGGATCCCTGCGGCCTCAGCGGCCCGGGTCAACCCTGCTGCAAAAAATTCGGCCTTGTCATTCAACTCTTTATAAAATCCTTCACGCTGCAGCATCCTGAGATTTGCAATCCCTGCGGCCATGGCCAGAGGATTCCCCGACAGGGTTCCCGCCTGATACACCGGCCCATCCGGGGCAACCATATCCATAATCTCAGTCTTACCGCCATAAGCCCCAACTGGAAGCCCACCTCCTATAATCTTCCCCAAACAGGTGAGATCCGGCATAATGTTATAGAACTGCTGAGCTCCGCCATAACTGAGACGAAACCCGGTAATCACCTCATCAAAGATCAGGACAATGCCAAGCTCTGCTGTGAGATCACGCAACTTCTGCAGAAAGGTCTCCGAGGGTGCAACACAACCCATATTCCCAGCAACCGGTTCCACGATAACACAGGCGATGGTGTCGGCCTTGTCCCGCAGGGTTTTCTCCAGGATCTCATCGTTGTTATAGGGGATGGAAATGGTATTTTTAACGATGTCTTCAGGAACCCCGGGGCTACCAGGAATACCCAGGGTAATGACCCCGGATCCTGCCTTCACCAGAAAGGAATCAGCATGGCCATGATAACAGCCATCAAATTTTACGATCACATCCTTTCCGGTATAGCCCCGTGCCAAACGAACGGCGCTCATGGTGGCCTCGGTGCCAGAATTGACAAACCGCACCTTCTCAATGGAGGGAACAGCCTCAACTACCATGGAGGCAAGAGCCATCTCTTTCGTCGTTGGGGCACCAAAGG
>CAYWMZ010000178.1:0-5320 GCA_964459485.1 uncultured Desulfocapsa sp.
GTCAGCCTTGAATACGTTTGATATCAGCCAGGATCTCTCGGCCTCCGTTGTCAAGGATGTAGCGTCCTAAACGTTCGCCGATGGTATCGGCATCTTGCCGTGGCCCTTCTTCTGTCTTGAGAAGAACCGTTGTACCATCAAGGCTTGCCAATCCGCCACGAAGGGTGAGGGTATCTCCTTTGAGTATCGCCAGGCCAAAGGCGGGAATAGAACAGCCACCTTCCATGGTTCGCAGGTAAGCCCTTTCGGCAAGGAGGCAGGATTCTGAGTCTGGGTTATTGAGACAGTCACGAACCCGCTTGCGTTTCTCAGGATCAAGACCAGTGGCTGCTTCAATACCGATACAGCCCTGGCCCACGGGTGGAATAAACTCCTCATCAGAGAAGACCTTTACGATCATCTCCTCATACTCCATACGTTTGACACCGGCATAGGCCAGCATCAGGGCATCACAGGCGCCATCGTCCATTTTCTGAATGCGGGTCTGGAGATTGCCTCGCATCTCAACGGTTTCAACATGGGGATAGAAGTGTTTCAGCAGGGCAATGCGGCGCACAGATGAGGTGCCGACACGGATAGTCTTGGAGCTATCGTTTAAATCAATACTCTTATCCCTTGAGACCAGGACATCATTGGGTTTTTCCCGATCGGTGAAGGCGATTAGCTCGAATTCGTCAGGAAGAATGGACTGCATATCCTTGGCACTGTGAACTGCAATGTCAGTGGTCCCGTTGCTGAGTTGTTCTTCGAGCTCCTCTGTGAAGACCCCTTTGCTGCCAATTTTAGCAATGGAGACATCGAGGATTTTGTCACCCTTGGTTTCCATGGAGCTGATCTGCGTTGCCAGCCCGCTTTTCTCAAGCATTCCGGCGACGGTATCGGTCTGCCACATGGCAAGTTTACTCTTTCGTGATCCTATATTGATGGTGGTCATGATTCTTTCCTGTATGCAGATGGAATTAAATTATGCAGCTCAAGGCTATTGGCGCCGAATTTTCTATTATGGTCGTCACTCTACCATATGCCATGCAGAGAAAAAAGCGATGTTTGCAAAGGATTCCAGAAACAGCTATCATTCTTTATGCGCTTTCTACTCTATAACATCCGCTATGCAACTGGGCACGGTCTGAACTATCATCTGCCCCTGCCTTTTGCCGGTTTTTTCAGACAGACCGAGTCTACCCTCGATGAAATTGTTTCCTTTATCCGTAGTGTAGATCCAGACGTGGTTGCCCTGGTTGAGGTGGATTCCGGATCCTACAGGTCTCAGCACCGTTGCCAAGTGGGTAGTATTGCAGCACAACTTGACTACTTCCATGTGGTTGAGTGTAAATATGGAGAGCAATCACTTGTCAGTAAGGCCCCGATTTTGAAAACACAGGGAAACGGACTTCTCAGCAGGGGAGAGATTATACATTCCCACTTTCACTATTTCAGGAAGGGAGTAAAACGCCTGGTAATAGAGGTGGAATTGGAGGATATAACGGTATTTATTGTCCACCTTTCCCTCAGCTACAGGCACAGGAAACTACAGCTCGAACATCTGCACCATATTGTTTTAAATAGTAAAAAACCTGTCATTGTGGCGGGTGATTTTAATACCTTCCGAGGGCAGCGGGAGCTACAGCTCTTCCTTGCAGCAACGGGCCTGGTGGATGCAAATATTGGTGGATTGCCAAGTCATCCCAGCCACGCACCGAAACGAAACCTGGATTTTATTATGCACAGTCCACAGTTACGGGGAAGTAATTTTTTAATCCCCGATATCAGGCTTTCAGATCACGCTCCCCTTATCTGTGACTTTGATCTCTCCTGAAACAAGCCTGGGGAGTTGCACTTCGAAACAGGAACCCGTTTTGATTTGACTCTCAACGCTGACTTCTCCGCCATGGGCTGCCACCACGGCCTGTACATAATTGAGGCCAAGGCCCAGTCCCTGCATACTTCGGCTTCGATCCCCCCGGTAGAGTCTGTCCCATATGCGTTTGATCTCTGTGGCCGAGATCCCCATGCCATCATCACAGAAGCGAATCAGGGCCTGGTCAGCCTGAGTCTCTATGCTGATATCAACCGAGCCGTTTTTATGCCCATATTTGATAGCATTATCCAGAAGATTAGCCCAGACCTGGCAGATGCGGGTCTTGTCTGCAAGGATCATGGTTTGTGGCGAATCTGTGTGGCAGCATACCGTAATTTCAGCTTCCTCTGCAACATACTGGTACAGTCCAAGCACGTTATCCAGGGTCTCTTTGACATTCAGTTCTGTTAAATTGAGGCGCATGGTGCCTGCCTCTGCTTCGGCAACACTCATCATGGTCTTGAGCATGGAGAGCACTCTTTCCGATTCCTCAAGGCAGTCTGAGAGGGCACTGCGGTAAAGTGCAGGCTCATCCCTGTCTGATTGCAAGGCATACTCGGCAACTCCCCTGAGTCTTGTCATCGGAGTTCGCAGGTCGTGGGCCACATTATCCAGGGAGGACTGCATCTCAGAGATAAGCTGCCGGTTTTGTGAAAATGTCTGTTCCAGGAGGGAATTGATGTGGCTGAGTTCCTGATGCTGCATGAAATGGGTCTGAACCTTAAGCTCTTGAAGGCTTGATGCCCCCTTGATGTCCTTTGCTAAATGACGAAGAGGGGTTCGTATGATATGGAGGGTGAGCAGGGCCAGACCAAGGCTCGGGAGTGTAGCTAAAAGGAAGAGTAGTATGGCGTTAGAGGTTGCCCTGTCATATATGGCAAGTCCCACAGAGAGATCGTTGCGACCTGCCTGAATAATGGTTCCGTCCGGGAGTTCTTTGCGCACCAGAAGCCACTCTCCACTTTTGTTGGGATTTTGCAGGTCCAGCCAGGCGCCTTCGGCTGTCGGGGCGAGATCAAGAACACCGGTGGTTTGCAGTGATTTGTTTCCAGTAATCAGAACCTGATCATGACCGTAGTTGATATGGATAAAATCCATACCATCGGGTGGGGTGGCCTGGAGCCTGAAATGCAAGCCTCCGGTACTGTCGTTTTGTGCAAGATACTGGGACAGAGAGTTATCAAGGTCTTGAAGGCGTTGCTCGGCAATAAGTTTTTTGAGACTTAGGGTCTGGAGACCGAGGAGGGTACTGCCTGCACACCAGAAAAGGAGAAACAGAGAGAAGATGGGCAGGAGGCTGCGAAGTTTCTTTGTAAAACTATTCCTTGCGAAGGACATATCCCATGCCTCGAACGGTGTGTATGAGCTTGTTGTCGAAGTGTTTGTCGATATGGTTTCTGAGGCGGCAGACCAGAACATCAACAACATTGGTCTGGGGGTCAAAGCTGTAGTCGTAGATGCCTTCTAGAATTGAGGTCTTGGAGAGCACCCGTTCTGGGTTGTGCATCATCAGCTCAAGTAGTGCGTATTCCTTGGCCGGAAGTTCGATACTCTTGTCAGCCCGCTTGACACTGCGTTTAATCGGATCGAGCTTGAGATCTGCGAAATGGAGAATGTTGACATCGCACTGAGGACTTCCCCTCCGCAGCAGGGCCTGGATACGCGCCAGAAGTTCATTAAAAGAAAAGGGTTTAACCATATAGTCATCCCCTCCCCGCTGCAAGCCCTCTATTCGTTCATCCACCGATTGCTTGGCACTGAGGATGAGTACGGGGGTGTTAATGCCCTTGCGCCTCACCTCTTCTATAAGGCTGAGGCCATCAAGGCCGGGAAGCATGATATCAACAACTGCAACCTGATAGGGTTCTGAGAGGAAAAGAGAGAGCCCTGCCTTACCATCATGAGCTGTGTCCACACTGAAGCCAGCCTCCAGAAAGCCTTTGTGGAGAAATGACGCAATTTTCTTATCATCTTCAATAATTAAAAGACGCATGGCAGTGGAAGTGTCAAAGGTTTCGATTGTCTGTAACGTTACGCAGAATCTGGAAAAGTTACCGAAGGACTATAAGTGTTGCCCCTCGGCCAGTGTCTTTCTTGCCTTCTCTACAGGCACGGCGATAGGAAAAATAGTCAAAAGAGCAGGAACTGCATACCTTGGCCATCTGAATATTCTTGCTGAGCAGACCGCCTCGCATCAGTTGCATTTCAGATATGTGCCAGAAATCAAAGTAAGTCTCCTTTACCCGAAAATCAAGGAAGGATACGGGGAGCTCTTTTTTATAGTTGGTGAATTCAGCACAACAAGGCCCAAGGGAGGCACTGATGTAGGCCTTTAGTTCATATGGGTTTGTGTGGTAACGTCTCGTCATGGCTCGTATGGTTTTTGCTATAATATCGAGGACACTGCCCTTCCAGCCACAATGGATAGCAGCAATAGCCGAGTGAGAGGGGTCATAGAGGGTTATCGCCTGGCAATCCGCCTGTTGGATCATAAGACCGATACCTGCAATATCGGTCATAAGAGCATCATAGCCTTCTATCTCAAGATCTTTAAGCAAGGGTACCTCTGCTGTAAAGATACGGTTACCATGGATCTGTCTGGCCGAGAGGAGGTGATCGATTGCCGAATGAGTTGTAAGACGGAGACGATTTTCCAAAACCATTTCGGGGCTGTCGTTAAGCCCATAGCTCAGGTTCTGAGAATGGAAAGGGGTGCGGGTGAATCCTCTTGATCCATCTGTGGAGAGGATCATGCTGGTATAGAGCTGAGTAGATGGCATGGTAATCTCTCTGTTTTGCGATAGCATCTACCAGTGCACAGGAACACTGTCGCCCGAAAACAGCAACACTGAAAAAAAGAATCGTTCGGAGACAGAAGCTATGAAAAAAATAGGGGAGCCTCCTTTGTTGAAAAAGGCGACTCCCCTATGGGTACTAAGATACTGCTGTAGAGCGTGGTATGATCTAGAAGTAAGCTTCCAAGGTCATGTATACCTGGTCTGCAGAGTCAACGGTACTTCTACCGGACATATCGTTAACCTGTCCAAGGTAAGCAACCTCGGAGGAATCGTCAAGATCGTAGGGTCTTGAATTCCAATCAGAGGAACCAGAGTAGTCATACTCGTAACGCTGGTAACCAAAACGGATAAAGGTTTTGGCATATTTGGAGATGGCCTCGCCGGTGGGCAGGTCATAAACACCATATACCTCGTATACGTTACCACGTGCAGCAAGTTTGGAAAGGTACAGATCATCATGACCGGGGGTCAGGCCAATCCAGTACTGCGAACCGTAGTTCCACTCAAAACCAAGTTTCAGGCCAATAGAGTCGATGTCGTAACGGGTACCAAGAAAGATGGAGTATCCGTTCTCGCTATCGGTATGAGGAACACCCTCAAGACCGAGTGAAGCAAGGGCACCATCAATCTGGGCCTGAGACATTCCCTGGGCAGCCATCTGCTG
>CAYWMZ010000179.1:0-5317 GCA_964459485.1 uncultured Desulfocapsa sp.
CCGGTTGCGGAGAAGTCGGAAGGAGCATTGAACTTCTTCTATCGCATACGTTTTCGTGAAAAGGGCCAGGAATTCACCGCCTCTTCTCTCCTAAATGATCTGCTGCGGGATGACGTGGTTATGGTGCGTGGCGAGTTTGGGCTGGAACCGGCTGCCGTTATCTCATCGGCCCCCGCCTGCCGTGATTCTGAAGTACCTCGAAGGGCGAGTTATGAAATACTGCGTCGTGCGGCGAATGAAGAGTGTAAGCGTTACACTAATATTCCTCTTGAAGAGTCCCGGGCCTTTGCTACCTGCAAGGATCTGATTGTTCGTCACACTCTCCATATGCGACTGGTCCGGGTGGAACGGTTCTTTAACGGCAGTAAGATGATCTTCTACTTCACTGCCGATAAACGAGTGGATTTCAGGGCCTTGGTCAAGGATCTGGTTCAGGAATTCCGAACCCGGGTGGAGATGCGTCAGGTCGGCGTGCGCCATGAGACCAAGATGATAGGTGGTCTTGGCCCCTGTGGTCGAGAGCTCTGCTGTTCTGGCTATATGAAAAAATTCGATTCCGTATCCATCAAGATGGCCAAGGAACAGGATCTGCCCCTCAATCCCGCAAAGATATCCGGAGTCTGTAATCGTCTTCTCTGCTGTCTTACCTACGAGTTTGAGACCTACAAACGTGAACGTAAGGGGATGCCCCGGCCTGGAAAACAGCTTATGGTAGATGGCCAATGCTGCCGGGTGAAACGTCAAAATCCGTTGCAGCGCACCGTGCAGGTTGTGGATGAAGGCGGGGAAGTTCGGGTGCTGAGCGCCGAGCAGTGGAAGAATGCTGAGCCGGTACGACCGGACAAGAAGAATAAAAAAGGAAAAAAGGAAAAGAGGACGGAGTAGTCAGGAGAGCCTTTGGAAAGAGATCTTTCTGAGTCGTGGCTGCTAATCCTTTGAAGAATCATGACAACATATATAACCACCCCTATTTATTACGTAAACGCCCAGCCGCACCTTGGCCACGCCTACACCACCATTGTGGCTGATACCTATGCCCGTTTTCGCAGGCTCTGTGGTGAAGATGTCCGCTTTCAGACCGGAACGGACGAACATGGTGATAAAATCGTAGAGGCCGCCGACAGGGAAGGGGTGAGCCCTAAAGAGTATGTTGATCGTATCAGTGCCATGTTTAGTGATACCTGGCCGCTTCTCGACATTGCCCCCGATAATTTTATTCGTACCACCGATGGTGATCACATGGCCACGGTACAGGCCATCTTGCAGCAGGTCTACGACAAGGGGGATATCTACTTTGATAAGTATACCGGTCTCTACTGCACCGGCTGTGAACGTTTCCTTACTGAAAAAGAACTGGTAGAGGGCAAGTGTCCGGATCACCTCACGGTGCCAGATGAGATCACTGAAGAGAATTACTTCTTTAAGATGTCCCGCTATCAGCAGGAACTGATAGACCATATCAAGGCTAATCCTGATTTTATCACTCCCAAACGCTATAAGAATGAGGTGCTCTCCTTTCTGAGTGAACCCCTGGAAGATCTCTGTATCTCCAGGCCCACCTCGCGCCTTACCTGGGGCATCCCCCTGCCTTTTGATGAAAACTTTGTTACCTATGTGTGGTTTGATGCACTTATCAACTATCTCACTGGGATTGGCTATCCCGATGGGGAAAATTTTTCAAAGTACTGGAACGTGGCCGAGCATGTCATTGCCAAGGATATTTTAAAGCCCCACGCCATTTACTGGCCCACCATGATCCTCTCCATGGGGCTGCCACTCTATAAAAAACTCCATGTCCATGGCTACTGGAATGTGGCTGAGACCAAGATGTCTAAAAGTATCGGCAATGTGGTGCGGCCCGCTGAACTCATAGAAGAGTATGGTGTGGATAGTATCCGCTATTTTACCCTGCGTGAGATGTCCTTTGGGCTCGATGCCTCTTTTAGTTCCGATGCCATCGTGGCTCGAAAGAATTCAGACCTTGCCAACGACCTGGGAAATCTCTATAGCCGTAGTAGTGCCATGCTTCAGAAGTACACAGGGGGCGTGATACCGGCTCCCGAGAGCGCAGTGGATGACGTAGTCTTAAAGGATCTGGCCCTCAAGGTTGTGGCCAACTATAGGGAGACCATGGCCAGCTTTCAGTTTCATCGTAGCTTGCAGACGGTGTGGGAACTGATAAGCCAGGCCAACAAATATATCGTGAGTAATGAGCCCTGGGCCCTGGTGAAAGATCCGGCACAGCAGGCTCGCCTCAACACTGTCCTCTATAACCTGATGGAGACCCTGCGTCTTCTGACTCTGCTCCTGCAGCCTGTCATGCCTGGAACTTGTGCTAAGATGGCGCGTGGCCTTGGGCTCGCTACAGACAGTCCTCTGGTCAGTGATCTGAATGGCTGTGGGGACTGGGGAGCACTTGAGCCGGGAGGCACCTTAGAGCAGATTGATGCTCTTTTTCCCCGGGTGGATACTAAAAAGAAGAAACAGCAGCCAGTCCAGAAGAATAAAAAGAAGGGCACACAGGCGGCGCAGAAGAAGAGTAAAAAGTCTAGTGCAGTTGACTGTGCCGAAGGCCTGATTAGTTTTGAAGAGTTTCAGAAGGTGGAGCTGCGGGTGGCAGAGATTGTGGCCGCAGAACCCGTCAAAAAGTCTGATCGTCTCCTCAAACTCACCGTCAAGGCCCCGGAGCAACGGACTATTGTGGCAGGAATCGCTGAGTACTACCAGCCTGAAGATCTACTGGGAATGCAAGTGCTTATCGTTGCCAACCTCCAGCCTGTGAAACTTATGGGAGTGGAATCCCAGGGTATGGTTCTTGCCGCTAAGGTGGAAGAAGAGGGCAAGACACGCCTGGTTCTGTCCACCGTAAGTGGGGCGGCAGCCCCAGGAAGCAGCGTTGCCTGATAGCTGTGTTTGGGGATGGCTGAAGAGAACAGTCTGAGGGAAATTTGTGAAAAGATTAAAAAAAGCTAGGTTCGAAGCAAATAAGAATATAATATATATTGGAGTCTTACGATGTTTGTTGTAAATAATTTTATGATGGCCATTGCGCAGCTGCTGGATTTTCTGCTCACCGCCTATATGTGGATCATCATTGGCAGGGCTGTTATATCGTGGGTGAATGCGGATCCCTGCAATCCCATTGTCCGTTTTCTTTACGATGTGACCGAACCTCTGCTCAGTCGTATCCGGCGCCTGCTTCCCATGGATCTTGGCGGGATAGACCTCTCGCCCATGATTTTGATTATGGTGATAATGTTCCTTCAGAGTTTCCTGGTGCCCACCCTGAAACAGATAGCTATGGGCATGGGTTAAGGAGGGCTTTGCGGGCTGGGTCGACCACTGTAAAGGTGGAGATTTACCAGCCGGGCATCGACTCTCTTGTATAGATAGATTTTCAGCTAAACCTTTAGTCACATTTTTCTTCCATGAGGAATTGTTATGGCACTCACTCCGCAGCTTATTAAGGATCAGGAATTCCAAGTCAAATTCAGGGGGTGTGATCCCATTGAAGTGCGAGATTACCTGGAGAGCATTGCTGATGAATTCTTTGAACTTCAGGAACATTATAAGGAGCAGTTCGAAGAGCTTGAGGCTCTGCGTCAGGAAAAGGATAGCTCGGTGGAGTACAACTCGTCTCTGGAAACGGATATGCAGTTTACCCGTAAGATGTCTGAAGAACTGAAAGAGGGTTGTTCTCAAAAAGAAGAAAATATAAAAGAGCTCAGTAAAGAAGTCGAAGAGTTACATCTGCGTATTGCAGATATGGAGCAGGAAAATTCCGAGCGTGACGAAGAGGTCAGTGCAGCCACTGCCAGGATAGAAGAGGCCGAGGCCGCAGTCAAGGTGGTGGAGACTGAAAAAGAGATCCTGCGCAATAAGATAGAGATTTTAAGAGAACAGAATGAGGATCTCAAAAAAGAAGAGGTGGATTTTAAGTCCACCCTGGCCGCTGCCCAGAGTTTTGCCGAAGATCTTAAAGAAAAGAGCAGGATTGAGGCCAGGCAGATGATAGCTGATGCCAACGACGCAATCACCAAGATTCGTGAAGATGCTTACGCTGAGCTGGAGCGTCTGCCCCTTGAAATTGATGCCCTTAAAAAGAAGAAGAGCGAGGTCAAGGCTGACCTCAAGGCTACCCTGGCCAGCTACCTTGAGACCATAGAGGTCTTTTACCCCGACGAAGATGAAGAGACGGAGGTGTCTGGTGGCTTGGTCGAAGCAGAAGAAGCCGCTGGCGAAGAATCTACACCAGAAGGGGGTGCCGAAGAGGGAACACAAGCCGAAGATGAACTCTTTGAGAAGATCACAATCAGTGACGACGGCACCCTGACGCCGGAAGATGTGGAACGCCTTAATGCTGGTACCACTGAGAAAACCGATACGGATGCAGATATTCTGGATTCTCTGCTTCAGGATAACGGGGACGGTGGCAGTGCTGGTGGTGAAGCCTTTAGCCTGGGAGATATGTTCAGTCTGGAAACTCGGGACGAGGATAAAAAAGACGCCGCCTGATCTCTTTTTATGCCCTATCTTGCACCTTACAAGGATGGTCGGATACTGTTGCAGCTTTATATTCAGCCTCGGGCCTCACAGAACCGTTTTGTCGGCCTTCACGGTGAGGCCATAAAACTTGCAATTACTGCCGCCCCTGTGGATGGCAAGGCTAATGTCGCTGTAGTTAAATTTCTGGCCTCATTTCTGGGTATTAAAAAGAAGGATCTTGAGATACGGCACGGTTTGAAGTCTCGGAATAAGGGTGTCTTGGTTGCAGGCCTGGGCATAGAAGTCCTGCGCTCAAAAGTAGAGTCTGTTTTGTAATAGTATGCACTAATAAACCAAGGAGAATCCCATGGGGAAGAAGTATGTAATTGGTAACTGGAAGAGTAATAAGGGGCGCATGGCAGCCCAGGAGTGGTTCTCCGTTTTTGCCGAGGCCTACCGGCCAGTGGATGGGCTTGAAGTAATTGTTGCCCCCTCTTTTATCTGTCTCTGCAGCCTTGCTGGGTATGTGCAGACCCTGGAACTGAAAAATTTTTCCCTGGCAGCCCAAGACGTATCCCCCTTCCCAAACGGTTCCTATACCGGGGCGGTGGCTGCGGATATGATCAAGGGTATGGTGGACTATGTAATAATTGGTCACACGGAACGGAGGCGTTACTTTCACGAGACTTCCCAGGATACTGCCAATAAGATGTCTGAAACGGTGGATGCTGGTTTAAAACCCATCGTGTGCATTGATCAGCCCTATGCCATGTCACAGCTTACGGCCTTGCAGGATGTGGACTGCGATGAATTGATTATTGCCTATGGCCCA
>CAYWMZ010000180.1:0-5288 GCA_964459485.1 uncultured Desulfocapsa sp.
AGTCGCCAAGAGCTGCTCCGTAAAACCATCAAAATAGTTGCAACCCTTGCCACGGTGATTGCTTTCTTCGCCATCCTCCAAAAATTCACTTCCGATAACCTTATATACTGGTTCCGAGCTGCGCCCACCAATGCAAGCCCTGTTGGGCCCTGGGTCTACAGAAACCACTATGCCGGATTTATGGAGTTGCTCTTCCCCATCGTCTTAAGCCTATTTTTTTACTATCGCCCAAAAGTCAGTAATCAGAATTCCTTTCGACAAAAAACCGTCTCCATTATTTCATCTCCCCACTCGAACGGCTATTTCTTTCTAGGATTCAGCGTAGTTATAATCATTTCCTCAATCTTTATAGGACTGTCACGTGGCGGGATTATCTCCTCCACCTTTGCACTTTTCTTTTTCCTGATCCTCTTGAGCAAAAAATCATTTCATTCAGGACGAGTCATCCCTCTGATTATCTTTGGAAGCTTTATCCTTGCGGTGACCTGGTTTGGTTGGGATCCCATTCTTGCGCGTTTTAATGCAACCACTACAGAAAGTGGTACTATTTCTGAAAGTAGACTGCTGGTGTGGGCAGATTGTATCCCCTTGATTAAAGACTTTTTCGTTACCGGCTCTGGGTTCGGTACCTTTGTCCATGCTTTCCCACAGTACAATACCCTGCCAAACTCGTTGGTATTTGACCATGCCCACAACGATTACATAGAGCTGCTCACCGATGGAGGCGTTATAGGTTTTTTTCTCGCAGCAAGCTTTGTGGTCACGATATTCCGCAGTGGATTCAAACAACTCAAAATCCGCCATGAACGCTATTCGACCCTGCTCATTACTGGCAGCCTCACTGCCGTTTTTGCGCTGATGGTTCATAGCATTACCGACTTTAATATGCACAACGGAGCCAACGGTCTCTACTTTTTCTTCCTCTGTGGAGTTGTGGTCTCAGCCGGAAACACTCGTATTCATTTTCGTAAACGAGCCACCCTGCTTGCAGCAGACCGTCCAGTTTGGAAACTCTGTTACCTCACAGCCCTGCCGCTTCTTATTCTGAGTGTTGTAGTCCAGGGGGGAATCATCAAGGCCGACCAACTGAACAAACAGGCCTCGGCAATCTATTTAAACCCAAAACTCTCCCAACAACTCCTAAATAAACAACTTACTACCATAAACCGGGCAATTGTAGCAGACCCATTGGAAGGAGCTTACTCCTCCTACAAGGGCAACATCCTATCCTATAAAAAGGATCATAAGGGAGCTCTGGACAACTACCTCAAGGCTGCCCGTAAAAATCCCCTGGAAGGTGCTTTTCTGCAACAGATAGGACTCTACCAACCTCCAGAGAATCTCGAACAGGCCAGACTTCTTATGACCGAAGGCTACAAAAGAGGCCTCAGCAAAGAGCAACTGGTCTATGTACTGGCAGAATGGTATATAAATCATGGCGAACGACAAAAAGCTGTATCCATTTTACAACAAGGCTCTGAGCAATTTACAGATATTGCAGATAAACTTCCCGCCTTTCTCCTTTTTTACCAGTTTAGCACCGACGAAATTTCGGGTATCCTCCCTAGCAAACCTGAGCCATGGATCAGACTCGGGAAATTTTATGAAAAGGCTGGAGACATTGAGAAAAGTGAATATTACCGAAGTAGGGCTCTGGAATACCTTGATACAAAAGACACTATAAAACCCTGGTATTTTATTCAACTCTACTCATTCTATCGCAAACAAAAGAAAACTATTGATGCGGTCAGAGTTCTTAATCTTGGTATCAAATGGCTGCCTGACTACGCCCCCTTCCACATCTACCTTGGTGATTACTATAGACACCAAAAGATCCCTTATCGGGCAAGAGAAGAATATGAGCAGGCTCTAATACTGGAACCGGGCAATGGCAAGATCAGAAAGCGTCTGGAGAAGCTTGAATAGGCATTTCTACCTATTTACTTTTTAAACACCTTACCCTATACTCTTATCCTGTAAGATTCCCCTAATTCCCACATAAACACAGATAATCACCCTACACCATTCGATGGCCCAATATGAAAAAAGCACTTATCACAGGTATCACCGGACAAGACGGTGCCTACCTTGCGGAACTTCTTCTGAACAAGGGATACGAGGTTCATGGTCTCAAACGCCGCTCATCCCTGTTTAACACCGCTCGAATTGATCATCTCTATCAGGATCCGCATGCAGAAGGTAAACGTTTCTTCCTGCACCACGGTGATCTCACTGACTCCAGCAGCCTGATTCATATCATAGAAAAGGTTCAGCCGGATGAAATCTATAATCTTGCTGCTCAGTCCCATGTCGCAGTATCCTTTGAAGAGCCAGAATATACCGCTAACTCCGATGCCCTGGGTACACTTAGGCTCCTGGAGGCCATCCGTATCCTTGGGCTCTCCAAGAAAACAAAATTTTACCAGGCATCCACTTCGGAACTTTTTGGTCAGGTACAGGAAGTTCCCCAAAAGGAGACCACCCCATTTTACCCCCGATCTCCCTATGCAGTTGCCAAACTCTATTCGTACTGGATAGTGGTAAATTACCGGGAGGCCTACGGAATTTATGCCTGTAACGGTATCCTCTTCAACCACGAGTCCCCGCTCCGTGGCGAGACATTCGTTACCAGAAAAATCACCCGTGCCCTGGCCCGCCTCCATCTTGGCCTTCAGGAATGTCTGTTCCTCGGCAATATGGATGCCAAGCGCGATTGGGGCCATGCCAAGGATTATGTTGCCATGCAGTGGCTTATGTTACAACAGGATACACCTGACGACTTTGCCATTGCTACAGGGGAACAGCATTCGGTTCGTGATTTTGTGGATGCTGCTGCTGGTGAATTGGGTATCACCCTGCGTTGGGAAGGAAGTGGTATCGATGAAACTGGAATCGTAGATAATGTTATTGGAGAGTCCGCCATGAAACCAGGTGACGTAATAGTGAAGGTGGATTCCCGATATTTTAGACCTACCGAAGTGACTACCCTCCTTGGAGACGCAAGTAAGGCTGAACAACTCCTCGGTTGGAAACCTCTAATTACCTTTAAAGACCTGGTCACTGAGATGATGGCTTCAGATCTCAACGAAGCCAAACGCGACGAACTCTGCAAAAGAGAAGGCTACACAGTATTAAGATACCATGAATAAAGCTGTTTCAACTATAAGCCCAAGTACCAGAATCTATGTAGCCGGTCACAGGGGTATGGTAGGAGCAGCAATAATCCGCCAACTCTTGAAAAATGGCCACAACCCCAAATCTCTGGTCTGCAAAACCCATTCAGAACTGGATCTAACCGATCAGGCAGCTGTACGCTCATTTTTTAAAAACGAGCGGATAGATTCGGTGGTTCTCGCCGCCGCAAAGGTGGGGGGCATTCATGCCAACAATACCTATCCAGCCGATTTCATCTACAACAACCTGATGATTCAATGCAATATCATCGACGGTGCATACAGGGCAGGAGTCAAAAATCTACTTTTCCTTGGAAGCTCCTGCATTTACCCCAAGTTTGCTCCACAACCAATGAAAGAGGAACACCTCCTCACCGGAATTCTGGAACCCACCAACGAGCCCTACGCCCTGGCCAAGATCTCAGGAATCAAGATGTGTGAATCCTACAATCGCCAGTACGGAACATCCTATAGATCAGTTATGCCCACCAATCTTTACGGCCCTGGAGATAACTATCACCTCGAAAACAGCCACGTTATTCCGGCCATGATCCGTAAGTTTCACCTGGCAAAGCTAGCAATGCAGGGTGATCTTGCTACAATCCAGAAAGACGAAGATACCTATGGAGCTATTCCAACAGACATAAAAGAAGCCATTGGGCTCAATCCAGACACGACAGCCCTCAGTTCACAATCCCAAAATCCCAGAGTTATACTGTGGGGAAGTGGCCAGGCATTCAGGGAATTTCTCCACGTCGACGATATGGCTGCTGCCTGCATCTTTACCATGCAGCTCCCGCAATCCACCTTCACCCCAAGTGCGACCACCACCAACACTACTCCGCAACGGACATCCTTTCTAAATGTAGGAACCGGGACTGATCAGACCATCCGGGAAACCGCAGAGATGATCAGACAGAGCGTTGGTTTTGAAGGAGAAGTTATCTTTGATACCACTAAACCCGACGGTACACCCAAAAAGCTCCTGGATACCTCAGCTATCAACACCTTGGGTTGGTCTCCTCAATTCAAGCTCCTCCCAGGGCTTAAAAATGCCTACCATAGTTACCTCGATAAAATTACATAGCACACAGCACAATGCTTGCACAAGACACTGCCCCCCCCCATGCCACGGCAATAAAAACTGTCCACGTTCCATAACTATGGCAAGATAACTTATGATTACACCTCAAAACATATTTGATAATTGCAAGGACAGTATAGTTGCATATCCTGTCCCCCTTATCCCCAAAATAGGCAATTCTACCTATTTACATTCCACCTCAGTCCCTCTATAATTTATTTATCAGACAGTTTAGCATTCTAAACGATTTGATATTACAAGAAGGTTTCCCTTTTCGCTGTTGTTCAAACACTGTAGTCTTCACTATTTTTATTCCAAAACAGTTATAGCAACAGCAACATAGACGCTAGATAGCAAATGAAATTACAGTCGAAACTCCTACTCATCATCTTTATTGATATTTTCTGTATCACTTCGGCCCATTTTCTGGCCTATCAATTGCGTTATGATGCCGAACTCAGTCCTAAACTGTACCTACAGATCCGTCAGGCACTACCATGGATTATCCTTGTAAAAATAACTGCCTTTTATCTTTTCGGCCTCTATCGCGGAATGTACCGTTATACCAGCTTGACGGATCTAATAAATATCCTTAAAGCGGTAATTATCTCATCCAGTGTTTTAATTACAATAATAGTTCTTGAAAGTCATTTCGAAGGTCTGTCTCGATCTGTCTTTATCCTTGATGGTGTCTTCACTTTTATTTTTATCGCAGGAAACAGAGTTGCAATCCGCATACTCTACCAATTGCGTAATAGCCCCCAAGCACTCCTTCACCCTAAAAAACGAAAAAACAGTAAATACCTCCTCCTGGTTGGTGCTGGTGATTTTGCAGAACAGATCATTAGAGAAATCAACAACAACAGTACCCATCCCTATATTATTGTAGGACTGGTTGACGACGATCCCTCTAAGTTACGAAAGAAAATCCACGGCCACTCAGTCCATGGAACGGTTGAGGATATCCAATCCATTATCAACACCACAGGTGCAGAAGAAATTCTTATTGCTATCTCTTCTGCAAGCAGCAA
>CAYWMZ010000181.1:0-5278 GCA_964459485.1 uncultured Desulfocapsa sp.
GGACAAAACTTCCCGGATGTGTATTGAGACCGCTTATTTTTCAGCCAACAACGGGAAAATGGATGCAGAAGGATTGCATCGGATTCCAGATTCATGTTACAGATGCCAATGATTTTCTACCCTACAGGACAAGTCTTGCATTGCTTCAGGCGGTGATACAGTGTTATCCTGAAGAGTTTTCCTATAAGGAGCCGCCCTACGAGTATGAGTTTGAACGGCTCCCCATGGATTTGATCCTGGGTGATAAAGAGCTTCGCTGTGAGCTTGAGAGCGGTGTGGATCTGCTTGCACTTGAACAAAAATGGCAGAAGCCGCTGCAAGGTTTTATGGAAAAACGGAAGAACTATCTCCTCTACGGAGACAAATAACTGTTGTAAAAGAAAGGGGAATAGGTGAGCAATACACGTTTTAGTCTGGAAGAGTTGGCCCGTTGCGCCATGGGTGAGGTTCTTGGTGATCCGCAGTTGCAGATCCAGGGATTTGCGCCATTGGAGACGGCAGCTGTTGGAGAGATCAGTTTTCTGGTAAAGGCCGCCGAGGCCGGAAAACTAGCAAATTTTCAGGGCAGTGCCCTTATTGTTCCCCTGGATTTTAAAATCGATTCGGAATCACTTTCCCTGATTCGGGTGGAAAACCCCTACCTGGCATCGGCTCGTATCCACACCCTGCTGCTTGAAAAGACCTTTGTGGCAATGGGTATCCACAAACTGGCCAGCGTGGCAGAGTCTACGATTCTCCCCACAGAGATCAGTGTTGCGGCCTTTGTTTCCATCGGCGAGGGCTGTGTTCTTGGTGAGCGTATCAGTTTGGAGGCCGGGGTGGTCATAGGAGACGGAGTGGAGATAGGTGATGATACACGGCTCCTGGCCAATGTGGTGATTGCCGAAGGGTGCAAGATTGGTAAACGGGTGGTTCTCTATCCCGGTGCCGTGATTGGCAGTGATGGCTACGGCTATGCAACCGATAATCGTGGTTTCCATACCAAACGTCCCCAGGTGGGTATCGTTCAGATCGATGATGATGTGGAGATTGGTGCCAACAGCTGTGTGGATCGGGCCGCCTATGGGGTGACCCATATCAAAGCGGGTGCCAAGATTGACAACCTGGTGCAGATTGGCCATAACGTGGTTGTGGGAGAAAATTGTCTGGTTGTGGCCCAGGTGGGTATCTCAGGCTCGACCACGCTTGGTCGCAATGTGGTCCTTGGCGGCCAGGTAGGAGTTGCTGATCATGTCAGCCTGGGTGATGCCGTGATGGTTGCTGCCCAGAGTGGTATTCACAGTGATCATCCGGCGGGGGCCGTAATCGGTGGTTCACCGGCACTTCCACAGAAACAGTTTGCCCGGGCAGCCATCCAGTATGGCAAACTGCCCGAGATGGGACAAGACCTCAGACGATTGAAGAAAGCTGTGGCGGCCCTCCAGGCTGCAACGGAGAGTGAATCAAAAGATACTGGAAACGAGTAGGGGAAAGCATGAGTGAAGAACAACAAGTAGTTGCTGAAGATATCGATATCCTGGAAATATTACGGCTCTTGCCGCACAGATACCCTTTTGTGATGATAGACAGGGTGCTTTCTCTTGAGCTTGATCATTCAGTGACGGCCCTCAAGAATGTGACCATTAACGAGCCCTTTTTTCAGGGCCATTTCCCCAGTAAACCCGTAATGCCGGGTGTTTTGATGCTGGAAGGTATGGCCCAGGCCGCAGGTATCCTGGCATTTCGCACGGAACCTCAGAATATTGGTGAAAAACTCCTCTATTTCGCTGGGATCGATAAGGCCCGGTTCAGACGTCCGGTGGGGCCTGGAGACCAGTTAATCTACAAAATTGAACTGCTGAAGAAAAAACGGGGTATCTGGAAGCTGGCCGGTAAGGCCTTTGTGGATGATGCCCTGGTGGCAGAAGCAGAGCTTATGGCATCCTTTGGATGAGTGATACCATGACCATCCATTCCACAGCCATTGTCTCACCAGCCGCCGAGTTGCATCCCAGTGTCATCGTCGGGCCATTTTCCGTTATTGAAGAGGGGGTGCGTATCGGTGCCGGTACAACGGTTGCCAGCCATGTTCGGATCTCCGGGCCCACCAGCATTGGAGAAAATAACAGTGTTGATTCCTTTGCAGCCCTTGGGGGTGCTCCTCAGGATCTGGGCTATAAGGGAGAGGCCACTGAGCTTGTCATTGGTGATAATAACCTGATCCGTGAATATGCCTCCATCCATCGGGGTACCGTGAAGGGCGGTGGTGTAACCCGCATAGCCAGTAACTGTATGATAATGGCCTATGCCCATATCGGGCACGATTGTGTTATCGGTAACCATGTAATTATCGTAAATGCCGCTCATCTTAGTGGCCACACAGAGGTTGCCGACCGGGCCACGGTGGGCGGGCTCACCGGAACCCATCAATTCTCCCGAATAGGGACCTTTGCCTTTATTGGTGGAGGCTCTGCGGTGAGTAAGGATGTGCCGCCCTATGCCATGGTTACAGGCGAGAGGGGCCAGATGCGGATCTCGGGGCTCAATAAAGTGGGATTACGACGCAACGGGGTCAGCCGGGAGATAATATCCAAAATTGATGCCGCCTACCGGATTATCTTCCACTCCCCAGAACTCCTCCACAATGAGGCGTTGGCCCTTGCCGAACAGGAGGTGGGGGGCTGCGCAGAAGTTGATGGCCTCCTGGAGTTTATTCGAAGTTCCAAACGTGGTGTGGTGAAACGCATCAAGAAAAGTTGAGATTTATGAAGAGTGATCCGGCAAAGATTGGTGTTATCGCAGGATCGGGACAATTTCCCCTCCTCTTTATAGATGCGGCCCGCAAGGCAGGGCGTAAGACGGTGCTTATCGCCCATCACAACGAAACTTCCGAAGAGGCAGCTGCTGCGGCCGATGAAGTGTGTTGGGTAAAACTTGGTCAGCTTGGTAAGATGATTAAATTTTACCACGGATGTGGGGTTACCGAAACTGTCTTTGTGGGAGCCATTACCAAGACCCGCATCTTCCGTGACATCCTTCCCGACTTGAAAGGGATGACTCTGTGGAATAAGATAGATATTAAACAGGACGATGCCATCCTTCGGGCCGTGGCCGGTGTCCTTGAAAAAGAGGGTGTCAAGGTGCTGGAATCCACCCTCTATCTCCAGCATCTGCTCTTTCCCGCAGGGGTGCTGACCCGCAAAAAACCGGATAAAAAGCAGCGAATAGATATAGCATTTGGCTGGAAAAATGCCAGGGCGATTGGGGCCATGGATATTGGTCAATGTGTGGTGGTGCGCAACTGCTCTGTGCTTGCCGTTGAGGCCATTGAGGGGACAGATGCCACCATTTCCCGGGGCGGTGCCTTGGCTAAAGAGAAGGCGGTGGTGGTCAAGGTGAGAAAACCGGGTCAGGATTTCCGTTTTGATCTTCCGGCAACCGGGGTTAAAACCATTGAGACCCTGGCGGCAGTAAAAGGGGCCTTGCTGGCAGTTGAGGCCGGGCAATCCCTGCTGTTTGATCCCGATGCCATGATCAGTGCTGCCGATGCAGCAGGGATTGTGGTGGTTGGGGTTACTGAAAATCCCGATGGTAGCCTGAGTTATTGATTGTAAGTCGGTTACAGACCTGAGTGAGAGACACTTTTCAAAGAACGCTGAATAATTACCTTTCTCTAACACGGATCTTTTTTTTTAGTGTGACTATGAATATATACGATTCTCCTTTATACAGAGTATCTCTACTTTTTATGGTTTCAGGCTCTGAAACATGGGGGGAGGCCATGCTGAAGAAACCCTACACCCTAAAGCAACTGGCATATGCCGTGCAAAAAGAACTGGAGCTGGTCTGATGCAGGCAATGGTGCTGGCTGCAGGCTTTGGCACTCGTCTGCTTCCCTATACCAAACTGCGTCCTAAACCCCTCTTTCCCCTCCTGGGTGAGCCCCTTCTGCTGCTCACCATCAAGCGTCTTCAGAATGCGGGCTTTGATCATATCATTGTCAATTGCCACTATCTGAAAGAACAGATCGTAGAGACCCTTGCCGGAATGCAAGGTGTTGTGGTTCAGGAAGAAGAGATGGTACTCGGTACCGGCGGCGGTCTGCGTATGGCTCAGCCTCTGATGCGTGATGAACCAATCCTGATCAGTAATGGGGATATCTATCACTGTATTGATTATCAGAAGCTTTATAGGGCTCATCTCTTAGGAGCAGCAGTTGTTACCATGGCTCTGCATGATTACCCGCGTTTTAATACGGTAACGGTTAGAGGAGATCAGGTGACAGGTTTTGATGGGCTGGGTGAGGGTCGGCTGGCCTTCACCGGAGTCCATATTGTTGACCCTGAGATTCTGTCGGCCATTCCCCTCTCTCAAAAATGCTGCATTATCGATCGCTATCGGGCATTGCTTCGGGAAAAGAGAGATATTGCTGCGCAGCGGGTGGATGGTTGTGCCTGGACAGATATGGGCACGGTGGAGGATTACCTGGCCCTGCACGGGAGACTTCTGAAGGGGGAAATTCCGTTGTGGCCGGAGTTTTTAAATCATTTTGAGGGCGGATTTCTGGTAGATCAACGGCTTGAGCGGAGGGGCTTAAATCTTGTGGAATGGGCTTGCGTGGGAAAGGCTTATGTGGACGGAGATACCACACTTAGCCGCTGTGTAGTTTGGGATGGTGCTAAGCTTGGTGCGAGAAAAAAATACTCCGATAGGTTGTTAGTGTAAATCTCAGGAAATCAGTTACCTGCTGTCTACCACATCGTGGCAGTTGTATGGTGGCAGGGGCTTAGAGAGGGACTGGAGGATATTTTTGACTTGTTGTAGCGTCTTTTTTGTGATAGTGTTAATCAATATCAAAAATTAAAAGCGGAGGATTTAAAATGAAGAATCTTAAATTGTCAAGCAAGTTGGGCCTCGGATTTGGGATGCTTCTGGTCCTCATTATTGTGACTGCTGGAGTTAACAAAAACTTTCTGTCTGCCATTGATGATGAAAACAGGAAGATAGCCGATGCGTACATTCCTTTTGTTGGGGCAGTAGCGAAGGCAAGCAATGGCTATGCTCAGGCTGACAGACTGTTTTTGGAGAATATGACTAAAAGAAATTCTGGAGTTCATGATGCGGCGATGAAGAAGTTACAGAAAGTCGTGAAGAATGTGGCTGAGATAAAAGATTTGACAGCCAGGCATCCGGAGCTTGTCCATCTTTCCCAGAAGGTACTGGAGCTCGAGAAGAGTCTATTTGCTTATCGTGATGGACACCAGCAGCTCCATGAACAGTACTCCGAACAACTCCATAA
>CAYWMZ010000182.1:0-5274 GCA_964459485.1 uncultured Desulfocapsa sp.
GGTGATGCAGAAACATATCGACCTCTACGTTAATGACTATTCAAAAGACCTTGGCACAAGTGGTCTGGCCGCCATCCAAAGCTTCCTGGAACGGGGCCGAAATGCCGGAATACTCCCTGTCATGCCAGAGAACACAACACTGCAGATATGAATGTAACAGAGCCGCAAACAGCCTTGCCCCAGGTGAAGGCCTGCCTGCTCATCGGCGGTCGCAGCTCCCGCATGGGATGTCCTAAACACTTGATAACGGCAATAAACGGAAAGACGTGGATTGAAAATACCCACTCACTGCTCCAGCCCTTTGTCACGGAGACTATCCTTTCCGGAAAGGGTGAGGTGCCGGACACTTTAACGGCTCTGAAACGCATAGCTGATATCCCCGATGTCCACGGCCCCCTCACCGGAATCCTTGCCGCCATGCGTTGGGACAGTGATTGTTGTTGGCTGCTGCTAGCCTGTGATATGCCCAATATAAGCAGGGCTGCCCTGCGGTGGTTAATTGATGGTCGGAACCCGTCCTCCTGGGGAACTGTGCCTCGTCTGACTGAAGGCGGCTTTGTGGAGCCCCTCCTGGCACTCTATGAGCCGCAGGCCAAGGTCTACTTTGAAGAGCTCTGCTCCTCGGCTATCTTTCGGATTTCCATGGTGGCCAAACGGTCAAAGATTAAAACGCCAGTGGTGCCGCAAATATTAGTCGGTGCCTGGAGTAATATTAATACTCCAGATGAGCTAAGCCGTTCCCTGGGTTGATTTTCCGGCAGGTTTTATGAGGGTGTTCTATCCACAGGGGGAGTTTTTTGAAGGAGTCGTTTGCTATTCCGTTAAGCAGCTGATATTATAGGTGCAAGTAAAATGTTTCTATTGAACTTTTGAGGCCCTCTTGAGTCTTTGATCTTTAGAATATATGCAAGATGATCCCTCTCCACGATCTGCAAGCAGAGAAGTCTTGGTTCGGCTTGCCTCCGGGGATTGGATTTTATATCAACTGAAGACCACCTTTGTCCTTTAGGAAGAGGTACGGTATCTATGTCTACATCCCTCAAAAAAAGGTGGCTCAATCTCAGAATAGCCACCAAAGTGGGTCTGATCCTGGTCTCCCTGGTTTGTGCCTGTCTTGTGGTTGCTGGCTCTGCTTTTATTCAGAATAGCCGTATCACTGGCAAACTTCACGATGTTGTTTTCGCCCTCCTTCCCGCTTCACGGCTGAGTCAGAATGTGGTAAGCCTTTTCACGGAACAGCGTAGACTCTATGAGGATGCCATTGTTACCGATGAAGAGCTGCTGTTGAAGAATGCCAAGGGCAAGGCGGCTAGCATTCAAAGCTCACTGGAAGAATTGGAGCAGTTACTCCAGGGGCCCGTAGTCTCGGTTACCCGCTCCATTCCAGGAATTCGTCAGGAAATATCTACATACAGCAGTGAGGCCACAGCCGTCTACGGGGGGCTGATTGAGAATACGGAAGATCCGGTCAATAATAAGCTGTACGATCAGTCCCTTGCCCTCGCTCAGCAGTCCATTTTTCTGGAAAGCCGCCTCACTGTACTCAATAGTAGTATTCAAAACCTCCTGGATAGCCAGTTAACCGAAATTCGTGAATTCATCGCCAGACAGCAGATCCTTGGGGTGCTGCTGGCCTTGTTGACCATCGGATTGGCCCTGTTGATATCCTTTTTGCTCAGTCGTCTTATTACCCGACCCATTGTTGCTCTGGCAACCACCGCCCGTAGTATAACCGATGGAAGCTGGAGTGGTGAACTGATTCCGGTGGGAAATGATGAAGTAGCCGAACTCACTAGAAGTTTTAGTAATATGCTTGCCGTCTTGCAACAGCGTGAAGAGGCACTGGTGGAAGGGGAAAAGCGTTATCGGCAGATCTTTAATGCCACCCGGGAGGCCATTATTATCTATGATGCCAAGACACTGAAGGTCTTGGATGTCAACCGAACCTGCTGTGAACTTACCGGATTTGAAGAGGATGAGATCCTGACCATGCAGTTTGCCGGGATGGGGTCAGGGATTGCTCCTTACACCCAGGAGTACGCCAGGAAATACTTTGCCAGGACTCTGGAAGGTAAGTCTCAGGTCTTTGAATGGCAGATACAAAAAAAGGACGGTGAGCTGCTTATGGCTGAGCTGTCCTTGAGTATGGCTGAGATAGATCGGGGTGAGATCATTATTATGGTAGCCCGGGACATTACTCAGCGCAAAAAGAACGAGGCCGAAAGAGAGAAACTGGCAAAGCAGCTGCAACAGGCAGATAAAATGGAGACCCTTGGAACCCTGGCCGGAGGGATTGCCCATGACTTTAACAATATTCTCTCTGGTATTTTTGGCTACACGGAACTTGCTGCTATGCATCAGAGTGCGGGAAAGGATGTGCAGATCGATCTTAAACAGATCAAAAAGGCGGCGATAAGGGCCCGGGATTTGGTGGCACAGATTCTGGCATTCAGCCGCAAGGGTGAGCAGGCAGTAACGATCTTTGATCCGGCAACCATAGTGAAAGAGGTGGTGAGTCTGCTGCGTTCCAGTGTGCCGAGTACCATAGCCATCGAGCACAGTATAAATAGTGATGCCAGGATAAAGGCCGATCCCAGCCAATTGCACCAGGTAATGATGAATCTCTGCACCAATGCGGTTCATGCCATGGAGGAAGAGGGCGGCAGATTGGGGATAAGCGTCTCTGAGATCTCAACGGATGATACTGCTGTTCACTATCCCTCCGATTTGAAATCCGGCTATTATCTCTGCATTGAGGTTTCCGATACAGGTATAGGAATGGATAGTGCCACCCGAGAACGGATATTCGAACCCTATTTTACCACCAAGAGTGTGGGCAAGGGAACCGGCCTTGGACTCTCCGTAGTCCATGGCATTGTAACGGAGTACGGGGGGGGGCTTGTAGTGGAAAGTGTCCCCGCACAGGGAACGATCTTTCGGGTCTTTCTACCGGTGGCGGAGCCGGAGTCTGTATCCGTGCGTCCTGTCGCACAACGAGTGCTTGTGGAGGGTGGTGCTCTACCTAGGGGGAGTTGTGGACGGATCATGCTGATTGATGATGAGCCTGACCTTGTAAATGTGATGGCGGCATTTCTGGTGCAGGTGGGCTATCAGGTCTGTACCTATACCGATAGCATTCAGGCCTTGAAAGATTTCTCAAAGACTCCAGAACTCTATGCCGTAGTTATCAGTGATATGACCATGCCAGGTATGACAGGGCTGGAACTGAGCCAGAAGATGCTGGCCCTGTGCCCAAAACTTCCCTTTATCCTCCTTACCGGTTACAGCGAACAGGTGAGCCGAGAGAAGGCACTGGAGAAAGGGATATGCGAATTTTTTTTAAAACCCATTGATCTTTACGGCTTGTTGCAGGCCATCTGTTCCATTCTGGGTCAAGATCCCGAGCGTATCCAGCAATAGGGAAGGCCCCAATTTCTTTTCATAAATGGTCGTATATGATACACTGTAAATGAGGCTGGTAGTTGGCGTGAAAATAGCAATGGGCAAGGCTTAGTATGCGTTTTGAATCTGGAAAATTGATCTCTGATTTTGATCCCCACTTTAAGATATTCCATGAACTTATGCCCTTTAAGGTTCAGGGGATTCTTCTGGTATCAAGCCCCTACGATGCCTTTATTTTGGAGGAAGACGGCTCCCTGGCCACCCGTCTGGTCACGGAGTATCAGGGCTGGAATCTCAGCGGTGCGCCGCGAATTACCCTGGTCTCATCGGGCCGGGAGGCCATTGAGATCTTGCGTCGTCAAGCCTTTGATCTGGTGATTACCATGCCCAATGTGGGCGGTATGGATGCCTTTGCCTTAGGGGCCAAGATCAAGAGACTCCATCCGGTTCAGCAGGTGGTTCTCATTGCCCACAGTTTGCGGGGTATTTTTCCTCTTCCTGAGAATATTGATACTAGTGGCATAGATAATATCTACCTCTGGTGCTGTGAGGCAGATCTCTTTCTGTCGCTTATTAAAAACTTTGAAGATCACGTCAATGTGGATGCTGATACAGCGCAAGCCATGGTGCGGGTGATCATTATGGTGGAGGACTCTCCTGTCTATCGCTCCACCTTTCTTCCGCTCCTGTACCGTGAAGTGGTTCAGCAGACTCAGGCGGTGTTGGATGAGAGTCTTAACGAGTCCCACCGCCTTTTGCGAATGCGGGCCAGGCCCAAGATACTCTCGGCTGCTTCCTACGAAGAGGCCATGGAACTCTATGAATCGTATAAGCCCTATGTGTTTGGCATTATATCTGATGTTCGCTTTCCTTACCATGGTAAGCTTGATGCAACTGCCGGACTGCAACTCCTGGAGACCATACGGGCTGAGGTTCCTGACCTGCCCATGCTGATGCTCTCTTCGGAGCCGGAAAACAGGGGGCGGGCTGAGGCCATTCCTGCCGTCTTCCTCGATAAGGACTCTCCCCTGATTCGGGATGAAATTCATTCATTTTTCTTAAATCATCTTGGTTTTGGAGATTTTGTCTTTCGCCAGCCCGACGGGGAGGTCATCGGGCGTGCCTCCAACCTGTACGAATTTGAGCAGAAGCTGCGCACTATTCCCGAAACATCTTTGCGTTACCACGCTGAGTGTAATCACCTATCCAATTGGGTTATGGCGCGGGCCGAGGTTGCCTTGGCAACCCGTCTCCATCGGGATTATGTCAGCACCATTAAAAGTAACAGTGACCTTCGTGATGATCTGGTGTTTAAGGTACACTCCCTGCGTAAGTTGCGGCAGCAGGGGGTGGTTGTGCGTTTTGTTAAGGAGTTGTTTGACCCTGAAGTCACGGACTTTATCAAGATTGGCAATGGCTCCATGGGGGGGAAGGCGCGGGGGCTGGCCTTTATGTGGATGCAGTTGCAACAGTCACGGGGAACGCATCCAAGTCTTGCAGAAAATAATGTATCCCTTCCCAAGACCTGTGTCCTCACCGCAGATGGTTTTGATGATTTTGTAGCCCAAAATCATCTGACGCTGGATGCAGATGCCAGTGATGAGACCATAGCCCGGACCTTTCTTGCCGCAGAATTGCCTAGCTGGCTCCAGGAGGATCTACGGGCCTTTTTGGCCAAAATTAACTTTCCCCTCTCGGTACGATCATCGAGTCTGCTTGAAGATGCCCATTTTAGGCCCTATGCCGGGCTCTACTCCACCTACTTTCTGCCCAATAACCATCCCTCATTCAGTATCCGCTGCCAGCACCTCGAAGATGCGGTGAAACTGGTGTACGCCTCCACCTGGTATGAGAGTCCCCGGGCCTATTCCA
>CAYWMZ010000183.1:0-5273 GCA_964459485.1 uncultured Desulfocapsa sp.
CTCCATGGTTGTTGCCCTGCGTATTCCCATAGTCCAGATCAATGCGATTATGGAGACCCATGGCGGTTCGGGAGCAACGGGTGATTCGTACCTGGTTGGAGCAGATAAACGCTGGCGTACAGAGTCTTTGCAGACCAGGAACTATAAGGTGCAGTCCACCCTCCTGAATCCCAAGCTCGTTGTTGATACCCAGGCGGTGAAGGAGGCCATGGCCGGCAAGAGCGGTACCGGTATTACCACAAACAGCCTTGGGGAGAAGGTTCTGGCTTCCTGGAAGCCATTTTTTTTCCACGGCCTGCAGTGGGCAATTGTCAATGAGGTCAACCAGGCGGAAATTTCAAAACCTGTAACCCGTCTTTTGAATACCGGTTCCATGGTGGCTGTGGCCGGGGTTCTGGCCGTTCTTCTTCTTAGTTTTCTGGTGTCCGGGGGAATTACCCGTCAGGTCGGGGCTATTATGGGGGCAATGTCTAAAGTTGCAGAGGGTGATTATAATACCAAAGCAGAGGTGATCAGCAGGGATGAACTGGGTATTATGGCCTCCTCCTTTAACGATATGATCAGTACCACTAAAGGCCTGATGGAAGATCGGCAGGTGGAGCATGACCAGTTGCAGGAGTCCATCATGGAGCTGCTTATGGAGATCTCAGAAATGGCAGAAGGGGATATGACCGTACGGGCAACTGTGCGGGAAGATGCCACGGGTACCGTGGCCGACTCCTTGAATATGATGCTTGAAGAACTGAGCCGGGCCATTGCCAAGATCAAAGGCTACTCGGAGCAGGTTGGTGTTACGGCCAACAGCCTCAGTGCCTCCACCGATACACTTGCCGTACGCAGTGATTCCCAGTCCGAACGTATCAGTGATGCAGTAAAAGAAATCAAACAGATGACCCTGGCCATTGAGCAGGCCGCCGTGCAGGCTAACAGCTCAGCTGAGACCTCGGAGATTTCCCGGGCGGCTTCTGCCGATGGCACCAAGGCCGTTGAAGATACAAGTCTTGCCATGGAGGCTATCCGGGGTAATGTTCAGGATACGGCCCGGGCCATTAAACGTCTGGGCGAGAGTTCGCAGGAGATCAGTGACTTTGCCAAGACCATTAATGATATCTCAGATCGTACCTCCATCCTGGCCCTGAACGCATCCATTCAGGCTGCGGCCGCAGGGGAAGAAGGGCGTGGTTTTGCCGTTGTTGCTGAAGAGATTCAGCGGTTAGCAGAACGCTCTGCGGCCTCCACCCGTCAGATTGATACCCTGATCCGTAATATCCTGGGCGAGATCAGTGATGCGGGTGCCAGTATGGATTCCAGTATTCAGGAAGTTGTCAGGGGCACCAAGCTGTCTGCGGACGCCCTGTCCAGACTCAAGGACATTAATAGGCGTTCTGCCGAGGTGGCTGAGTTAATCGGTGCTGTTTCTGTCACCACCAATGAGCAGGCCGGAACCTCTGTGAAAGTCGCTCGAACCATGAGTGAAATTGGAATTATCAGTACGGAGACGGCTGAGAAGACCAGGAAGTCCTCTGCCTCCATGCGGGGCATGGCAACTGTAGCCGATGAGATGCTTCAGGCCGTTGCCATCTTCAAACTTGGCAGTGAAGATTTGGCCGGTGCTGCCGTCGCCTCGGCCGGAGCCAAGAGAGCTGAAGAAGAGGCCGATGCCGTCGATCTTGCCTATTTGCTCAGTGAGGACCCCAAAGAAATCTGACCGGAGACCTGTTTCCTGTGATAGGGTTATAGTGTGAAGGAAAATGTATAAAATAATTTGCTCAATATATATATTAGCAAACTTAAGAAAGGAGTTGGTGTAATGAAAATAGTGATTAAATTTTATCTGAATGTCGTTCTGCTTACGTTCTTCTGCCTTGTGCTGGCGGGTGTCAGCAGCGCAGCCGGGAAACAGGAGATTGCCAAGCTTGAGGCGGCAGGAGACATCAAGGATGTCAGCCAGGAGATCACCAAGGCCTATTTTTACAAACATCTTGAAATCCGTATTGTTCAGGCAAAAAGAGATCTCAAAGAGGGCCTTGAGAGGTTGGATCGTGCCATAAAGACCCTGAATAGTAATGCCGGGGACGAAGAAGAACAGGGCATTTTGACCTTTGTGGAATACGCCCGAGACGAGATGAAAATTACCATTAAACAACCCTATTCCGAGGAAAACGGGGCCATGATGCTGGATTTTAGTGAGTCCTTACTGGAAGGGGCAAGCCTTATTGGACAGAAGTACTTCAATGAAGAGAACGTTGAAGAGGCCGGGCTGGTTGCCGTGAAGAAGATGGGATTTCTGCTGGAACGTATCAGTAAGTATTATATTGCCCATAAGGCGGGCTTTAAGGACTTCAATAATGTGGTTCAGCTGGAGAAGGCTGTTAAGGAATTTGAAGTAAATCTTAAAAAGCTCAATACCTATAACTATCCGGCATCACTCCAGGCCAACGCCGAAAAGATTAACAAATTCTGGCCCATAGCCAAGGGCTTTTACCTGGGTATAGAAAAGGGGGCTCTCCCCATTATTGTTATGTCTTCCACAAATAACTTGGAGCGGGCACTTCGTTCGTTGCAGAAATACCATCTGAAAAAAATAAACAATAAATAAAAACAGGACACTTGTTGCGGATGATCTTCATAAGAAATTACTCTACTGATAGGAAAAGGAGTCAAAATGCTATCCAACAATAAGACGATGCCCTTGGGCCTGCTGGCCATCCTCTGGCTTATGGTGACGCTCTGTTTTGTCAGCAGTAGTTTGGCTGCCATTGATTCTGTAGAAGATGCTGTAAACCGTGCCGGAAAGCAGCGCATGATAACCCAGCGTTTGCTGAAAGATTATGCCATGAGCGGTATGGGCCTGCGCTTTGGTGATCCTCGGGATGATCTCAAACAGAAGGCAGCCCTGTTTGACCAGACCTTGGTTGAACTGGCGGCTATGTCTATAAATGGGGGTGTCAATAAAAGTCTTGCTGACAATAAGGCCCAATGGGAGTCTATCAAGGCGGCATTGGCTGCGACTCCGGATCAGAGCAAGGCCATGGATCTGCAAAAAAGTTTGGAATCCCTGTTGAAGTCCTGCCATAAAACTACTGTCCTTCTTAGCGAGGCCTCCGGAAGCCAGGCTGGAGAAATTGTCAATATTTCAGGGCGGCAGCGGATGCTGTCTCAGCGACTTGCGTCTCTGTATATGTTGAAGGTGTGGGGCGTAAAGGATGCGGATTTTCAGAAAAAACTGGAGCAGGCCATCGATGATTTTGCCAAGGCCCAGAAGATCCTGGCCGATTCGACGCTTTCAACCCCTACAATACAGGGAAAACTTGCCAAGGTGAAAAAGACCTTCTCCTTCTTTGAGATTATGGCAAAGACTAAATCTGGAAGATATTCTCCATCCCTTATCAGCAAGCTCACTGATGCCATGCTTGCGGAGATGGATGCAGTGACCCATCTCTATGTGCAAGGGAAGTAGATGACAGGTATTGCGCCGTGTGCCGCCGTAATTCTTATGGATCTGGCTCTGAATGTCAGCTCTCTTAATCCTGCTGCCGAACAGCTGTTTGGATGCAAGCCTACTGCCGTTATCGGGCATAAAATTCCAGCACTATGGGGTGGCGATCTTGCCAGGAAGAGGGAACAGGCCCTGGCCGCCGGTTCCCACAGTTTTGCCTTCTTGCTGCCTGACCCCTTTTCCCCTGGAAATATTGAGGCGACACTCTCGGCCGTTTACAACAACGGCAATAAACAGGCCACGGGTTGGATGCTGGTTGCCCGGAAAAGTAGTTGCAGCTCGAAAGAAGAGCAGCTCTCTAAAACTGTCTGCGAATTGCAGGCTATATTTGATAACACACTCCTGGGGCTTATCCTGATCCGGGATGGTCGTGTGGTCCGAAGTAATGCTCTATTTGAGAAGATGTTTGGGGTTACTTCTGCTCAACTGCATGGCATCAAATGGGCCGATTTCCGGTCAGAAATAGATACCTCGGAAGATGCCGAGTGTATAAGCGGAAACAAGCGTATTGTTCGCCTCAAGGATAGGTTCGGCAAGACCTTTTGGGCTCTGGTACGGGAGATGGCTCTTGCCGATGCCGGGGACAATGCGTTGCTCTATCTCTTTGAGGATGTGACTCGGCGCAGGGAGATGATCACAACTATACGGCATCTGTCCCAGGCGGTGGAACAGAGTTCCAACTCCATCGTGATCACCGATACCAATGGCAAGATTGAATATGTAAACAAAGCCTTTGTGCAGATCACCGGCTACAGCGCCCAGGAGGCCATAGGACTCACGCCTGCCGTCCTGAAATCCGGAAAAACCCCCCAGTCTGTCTACAAGGAGATGTGGGAAACAATTACCGGCGGGAAAGAATGGTCCGGTGATTTCATTAATAAGAAAAAGAACGGTGATCTCTATGAGGAGCATGTCATTGTGTCACCGCTACGTGATGAAGCTGATGTGATCACCCACTTTGTGGCCACTAAGGAAAATATCGGTGATCTGAAAAAGGCCCGGTTACGTGCCGAATCCGCCAACCAGGCTAAAAGCACCTTCCTTGCCAATATGAGTCATGAAATCCGCACCCCCATGAATGCCATACTGGGGATGAGTGAACTGCTCCTTACAACGGAGCTTGCAGCAGAGCAGAGGAAATACCTCAATACGGTGAACAGCTCTGCCACCCACCTTCTGTCCATTATCAATGATGTCCTGGATTATTCAAAGATTGAGGTGGATCAGCTGGTGTTAGAGGAGTGCGATTTTCATCCCTGTGCCATTGTTGAGGAGGTGGTGTCCACACTGGGGCTTCAAGCGGAACAGAAGGGCCTGCTCCTGAGACAGCGTATTGACAATAAGTCGGATAGTTCCTGTCTCTACCGGGGAGATGGTCTGCGTTTGAAGCAGGTCCTTTTAAACCTTGTTGGGAATGCAATCAAGTTTACGGATCGGGGAATGGTTGATGTCGAGCTGTCCATAGAACGATTCGGGCAGGAGGACAGACATAGGCTCCACTTTATGGTGCGTGACACCGGAATCGGCCTGTCTCCAGAGCAGCTGCAGGACATATTTAAACGTTTTTCACAGACAGATAGCTCAGCCACCAGAAAGTTTGGGGGCACCGGCCTGGGGCTTGCCATCAGTAGTCGTCTGGTGCAGATAATGGGAGATAGTTTGCAGGTAAAGAGTGCGCCTGGCGAAGGAAGTGAGTTTTCTTTCACCCTTGCCCTTGAGCGTGGTGTGGAGCAGAGTATTGAAGCCAAAGCAGGACGGAAGGTGCTACCCAAAG
>CAYWMZ010000184.1:0-5259 GCA_964459485.1 uncultured Desulfocapsa sp.
CCAGCAGGCTCTGTACCGCAATATTGACAGATGCCTTGATCGTCAAGCCTTGCCGGTGCCACCGATGCAGGGTGTGAAAAGTTGATTTGAGAACCCAGGTGGTCAGTGGTCCCATGAGACCGGTACGCTCGGCCAGGGGAATAAAATGATCAGGAGGCAGGAGCCCCAGCTTGTCGTGCTGCCAGCGAACCAGAACCTCAATTCCTACAACTTCCATTGTTTTACAGCTGATCTTTGGCTGAAAGTAGGTGATGAGGTCGTCGTTGCTGATGGCCTGGCTCAGTTCTGCCATCAGGGTTAAGCGATCCGAGCTGTGCTGGTCAAATGTTGAGGAGTAGTAGAGATAGTCACGTTGGGAGTTCTTGGCCACATACATGGCAATATCTGCCCGCTGCATAAGAGTATCGGCATCTTTACCATGCTCTGGGTAGAGGGCTACACCAATACTGCATTTGACGTTGAGGGGCATATGCTCCTTCAGGACAAAGGGAGGAATGAATGACTTTTTTATCTTGCCAAGGACAGTTCTCACATCATCGCTATGGGCCAGAGTGGAGAGGAAAATAGCGAATTCATCCCCACCAAGGCGGGCGATGGTATCGGAGGGGAGCAGGGTATTCTGGAGACGTAGCCCAACCTGTTGCAGAAGGATATCGCCCTGGTAATGCCCCAGGGAATCGTTGACCTCTTTAAAATGGTTAAGGTCAAGAATAAGCAGGGCCAGGGGATGTTCATTTCGATGGGCGATTACGATGGCCTGTTGCATACGATCCAGTAACAGAGAGCGGTTTGGCAGGCTGGTGAGTGCGTCGTGGGTGGAGTCGTGCATCATTTTGCGCTCCATGTCCACGGTCTGGCTCCTGAGTTCCTCGGTCTGCTCGGTCACCATGGCACTGGCCTCATAGGCGATGAGAGAACTCACATACTGGCCCCAGAATGCAAAAACAAAGGGAAGGCCATCCAGGATCCAGAGGACGGAGTTTGTCTTTTGTATAGCGTACATGCCATAGAGGCTTACGGAACCGTGGGTGAGGAAATCGCTGAGAAGTGTGGCTACAACGATTGCCACAACAGCAATGAGTACTCCAACCACGGCATAGCGTGAGGCCTTGCTGCGCATAAGAGAGACATTACGGGAAAAGGTCTGGGAGGGAATGGTTAGTGAATTCATAGTGTAATCCATTAAAAACCAAAGAGGGTTGGGGTGTGATAAAAGTGGACACCCATTTGTAGGGTATTGGTTGGAGCTTGTGAAAGTCAAGGAGAAAAGATCTTTGTATCACCTGATGTCGGGGGAAATGGAGCTGCGTAATTGCTGCTCTATGTATGGGCCATGATCTCTTTTGGGGGACAGACCTTGTGTCCTTCGGGGAGGTGATTACAGTATCTCAGTGAAAGTACCACATAATTCATTCTTTCCATGGAGGTGCGTCATGACCACAAATAGTATTTTCCTTAAAGGTCAGAAATATTTTCTAGAGGGTGATCTGAAAAATTCCATTATTGCGTTCTCCGATGCCTTAGAACAGGGAGAGAAATGGCTTTACTCCCATCTCAATCGTGGTATCGCTTACCTGAAGATGAGCTATTTTGGCCAGGCCATTGACGACTTTAATGTTGTAATACAGGAAAATGACGGTAATGAAGGGGCGCTGTTCTATCGCGGCATTGCCAAACTGAACCTGGGTGAGAGCGAGGCCGCCATCGAGGATTTTGATCGGGCCTTGGCCCTCAACCCCGAAAGGGGAGCTAGCTATCTGGCACGGGGGATTGCCCACTTTACCCTGGGACATAGTGCAGAGGCGGAGAGAGATATTCACGACAGTCATGTCCTGAACAGTGTGGAGCCGGGTGCCTTTCTGGAAGAGTATATCTTTTCAAATGCACTCTTTAACAAGTCAGGAAGAATCCTTGATCTGGATCAGGGGAGATGGAACCTTGTTCTGACGGAGGCTGAAGTCCGGCGTATGGTGACCTTCCACTGAAAAGCGGACGGGCTGGGTTTGAACGCCCCGTTATTGATTTTCTGAAAATTATGTTGATTGATAAGATTGAGCACTTGTGCGAATGTCGTGTTATTGTGAACCAAGTAATGAATCCCTTTTTATGTTAGAATTTTATGGGTAACAAGACTATACGCAAAAGGAGCTCTTTGGGCAGTATCTCTTTAGAGCTGTTTTTCCAACCGTACAGCAGTGTCCTCATTTCCAATGAGTGCCTTACCTCCATCAAGGGGGATTATACCGGATTGCTGTTCAGCACCCCTGGCGTAGCGCCTACTTTTCCAGAACCTCTCCATGATTGATTCACAGATACTACTACAGAAAGGCACAGCAGGTGTTCTTTCTGAACATATTGAAAAAGCAAAAGATGCTGAGCAGAAGAGAGAATGGCAGCGTGCTTTGCAATTATGGGATCAGTGCATTCAAAACGTTAAACAGGGCAAGCAATTCTACTTCCGGGCAGAGTATGCCAATACTCTGGTAGAACTGGGACGCTACGTTGAAGCCAAGAAAAAATTTGAAGCATTAATTATCGATTTTCCTGATTTTGTTGACGGATACATGGGAATGGCTAGAGTCGCCACTTTACGCCGTAACTGGGAGGCGGCACGTTCTTTTTGGGATCGATGTATCCTTCGCTTTGATAGTGGTAACCAGCCATTATGGCATACAAATTATGCGCAGGCACTGGACGAATTAGGGCGGTCTGATGAAGCGGAAAAAATATACGCAGGTATCGTAGAAAAGTTTCCGGATTTTGCCGAAGGCTATATTGGCCTTGCCAGACTGGCCCAAAACCGCAGCGACTGGGAAAATTCGTGTTCTCTTTGGTGGCACTGTATTCAACATTTTGACAATGGCAGCAATCCTTGCTGGTATAGTAATTATGCTCAGGCGTTAACGGAATTGTCCCGCTTTACTGATGCTGAAAAAGTCTACCTTCAATTAATAAAGAACTTTCCAGACTTCTGTTCAGGACATATCGGTCTGGCTACCATTGCTCACAAACAGCAGAATTGGAAACGAGCCGTCAAGCTATGGAGACACTGTTCCTGCAAGTGTGATGGCTACAATAGTTGGTGGATGCCCCATTACCTGCATGCTCTTATTGAAACGGAGCAGTTCAAACAGGCTCTTAAAATCGCCGAGTCAGTTAAAAACTTTGAGAGCATTGACAGCTACCTCCCCGTCTTGTTGGCGAGGTTATATTGGCTTACTGGTGATCTGAAACGGTGTCTTCAATATGGCAAACTGTTAAGCAATGATTACCCGCAGCTGTCAGCTGGGTATTATTGGTGTATGCACTCGCTCAATAAATTGGGTCGCTATAAAGATGCGGCAAAAGTGCATATGGCAGCTCCAGTCCAGTCTATTCCTGTACAGCAAGACTCGCATCCTGATGATTATCCTGCCGATTTAACCTTACCTCTCCTCTGTGGAGCAGGTAACGACTACACCTTTATTGAAAAATTGCGTGACGCATTCATGCAGCAAAAAGATCAATTCACACTTGGTGTGTCTGTGGTTATACCTGTCTATAATCAGGCAGAGATGCTGGCAAAAACACTGGCTGCCCTGACCCATCAATGCTATCCCAGGGGACTGATGGAAGTAATTGTCGCCGATGATGGAAGCAGTGATGCCATTGGCACAGTGATAAAAAAATATCAGCATTACCTGGATCTACGGTATGTGCGACAGGAGGATCGGGGATTTCGACTGGCAGCAGTAAGAAATCTGGGAATACAGGCAGCGTCTCACGAATATATAATATTACAGGATGCGGACACCATTCCGGACACAACACTGCTTGTTGAATATATGTCTTATTTTCATGTCACCCAAAATGCCGTTCTTTTTGGTTTGAGAAGCTTTGTCTGTGCTGATGAATACGACGATGACGCGTTTCTCCATGATCCCAACCTACCTAAAAAGCTCCCCATTGTGGCAACCGGTGACTTCGTTTCTGACTGGCGGACAGAAGACGGCTGTACCCATGATTGGCGATTACCTGTACTTGTTGAGACAAACAATCTGAAAGAGTCAATTTTTCCAAGCGTCTATGCTTTTGGCTGTAGTCTGGCCTTTCCCCTTGCTGCGACGAAAGATATCGGCCTTTTCGATGAAACATTTAATGCCTGGGGCGGAGAAGACTGTGAATTCGGATACCGATTATATAATGCGGGCTACTATGTTATCCCCCTGACTGAAATAGGCTGTTTTCATCAGGAACCGAGATCCGGGGGAAGTACTTTTCAGGTTGATCGCAAAGCAGGGTCAGAAAAAAGTATCCCTATTTTGGAACAAAAAGTACCGATTTCTACTGTCAGAAATGGATTATCTGATAGGAAGTATCAGGTTCCAAAGGTTTCCGTTTACATCATCGCCTACAATATGGCCAGTGTCATAAGGGCTGCTGTTGAAAGTATCCTCAACCAATCATTTTCGGATTTGGAAGTCGTTGTGTTTGATAACGGATCAACAGATAATACCCTACAGGTACTGGAAAAATCATTCAAGGATGCCCGGCAGGTACGCTGGATTAGTCAGGAGCATATGGGGGTGGCAGCTTCCTGCAACCGTGCTGTTCGAAATTGTCGGGGTATGTATATCGGACAACTGGACGGTGACAAGATACTGAAACCCACCGCAGTGGAAATACTGGCCGCTTTTCTTGACGAGAACAATACGGGAGCAGTGTACAGTCATTACCACTGGAGAAACCGTGAGGAGATTCTGATAAAAGAATCCTTTCCTGTGCTCTTTTCCAGGGAACGGCTGCTGACAACCAAAATATACACTCAATTCGGAATATTTCGCAAACGAGACTGGCTTCGCACCGAAGGTTTCGACGAGTCACTGATGCATGCAGTAGAGTATGATATGATGCTGAAATTGAGTGAAGTCTGTGCAATTGCATGTGTACCGCAGGAAACGTATGTCAGTGCTGAGTGGGAAGGGCGCTGTTCTGCTGTGATTCGTGAGAAACAGAGGGAAAGTTTCGTTACGGCAAGGTTTAAGGCCTTGGCCAGAATGAATCTGTCGAATTGCATTCAAAAAAACAGTATAAATCAAATCAAATGGTTGAGATAAGCTGAAAAACATTCATTCCAGAACAGTCCGGCATCAATTGACTATCTGATTACCATCGAAACTCAGCTTTGCTAAACCGGAGCTATTCCGTGTCCATTATTATGGGACGCCATAAACCCATCCATGGGGGCTCTGCTACGGCCGTCCAGGCCGCAGATGCCCA
>CAYWMZ010000185.1:0-5257 GCA_964459485.1 uncultured Desulfocapsa sp.
GTACGCCTAGTTCCAAGTCGGTATCACTAAGCGGCGCAAGCATGGCTGTTATACCGGCTGGTGTTGCAACCCCCACCGTATCTGCCAGACGCAGCCGAAAGGCCCCGGCCTCCATGGCAACGGCTGCCAACTCAGCAATAAACTCAGGGTCGGCACGACTGGCATCCTCCAGCCCCACGGAAACCCGTGCAACTCCGGCACCCTGAGCAATATCAATTGCACTCCTCAGTGTCCGCACCGCCCACTTTCTACTTTTCCCCAGTTTTTTCCCCAGATGAAGATCAGATGCGGGTATGGACAGGGAGAGGCAGGTGGGACTTAGAGAGGCCCCAAAGAGTATGTCTGCCGGTAAACAGCGACACCATAAAGAGAAGTGCTGTCGGGGATATCTGCTGCGGATAAAATCTGCAAGTACTCCTATATCAGGGATCTCAGCACAGGCAATCCCCAGTTCGATCTCATCTATGCCCAGCTCTGTCAGACTCTGGATGATCTTCTTTTTCACCGCAAGATCAAACACCACTCCCGGGCTCTGTTCCCCTTCACGAAGGCTTGTGTCGATGAGTCGCACCTTGCCCTGCCCACTGTCTGTCGCTGCCATAACATCCCTCCCTTTTTGGTCTCTTTCTATTCCACCAAATTTGGGTTGCGAACATCGTGCCACAACTACACTCCCCGCTGCTCCCGTACTTGCGATACGATACGACCTGAAACGGTGCGCAGTGGTTTACGTTTTGGTAACTTTTAGGACAACAAAGGGGCCATTTTTGTCACATTAAAGACACAGTCAATACGGTTGGCTAACAACAATACCCTTGCGTAACGTTAGCCCTCAATTTTATCATTTTTAAAGAAGGTCTACTATTATATTCTTCCGGTTCTACAAGCACTGCTGTTCCATGCTGCCTGTTGCGCATGGGTGAGTCGGTTTCATTTAGCAGTAATGGGTAGGTTAGATAAAGTTAGCGTTCAAAACTATTTAAGAAATGTATCAAAGGCTACCAAGGTCTGTGGGAATCGTTGTCAGCTACTACACTAACTCCGCCATAACCCCATTTGCCACCATCCTTCCTCTCTCGGTAAGCCTTAAAAACTCACCCCGCAATTCAAGCAGGCGACCACGGATCAATCTCTGTAAAACTTCACCATAGTATTTCTCCAAATTCATACCATAGCGCCTCCAAAGATCCTCCACCGATATCCCCTCATTCATTCTCAGGCCCATGATCACACTCTCTCGAAAAGAGTCTTCACTCCCCAGTGTTTCTCTCTCGATTGCCAGCGACTCGCCTGACTCAAGGAGCTCACAGTAGCGTACGGGATCTGCCACATTTCGGATTCGACATCCCTCCCGATAGGAGACCGCACCTGCTCCTAGTCCGATATAGGGTCTGTTCCGCCAGTATCCGATATTATGGCGACACTGAAAGCCGTTCCTTGCATAATTTGATATCTCATACTGGTTTAGCTTTTCCCCCTCTGTTATTCTGGCTGTCACCCCATCCATTGCTTCCACCTCTTCTTCCAGGGGCAGCAGAAGTCGCCCGTCAGCCGCCATTCTGTAAAAAGGAGTCCCCTCCTCCACCGTTAACTGATAGAGGGAGAGATGATTCACGCCAAGGGCACAGGCCTCTTCAAGGCTTTTCTGCCAACTCTCAGGAGTTTGCCCCGGAAGACCATACATCAGATCAAGGCTCAGGTTCTCACATCCAGCATTCCGAGCCATTGCGATGGCATCACGAGCCACCCTGCTGGTATGGATGCGCCCAATTGCCGTCAGTTCCGCATCATTAAAGGACTGGACGCCAAAGGATATGCGATTGACTCCAGCCTCAATAATGGCGTCGAGTTTTGAGTAATCAAGCGAATCCGGATTGATCTCCATGCTTATCTCCACATCAGTATCAAAGGAAAAGAATGATTCGATTGCAGCAAAGAGTCTTTGTAACAGTTTCCGATCCAGTACCGACGGAGTCCCCCCACCCGTAAATATCGTCTTCAACGGTGCTATTTTGCCCACAGAGGCAATCTGTTCCATCTCAAGGAGTAGCGAGTCGATATATCTGGATTGGAGCCGTTCAAGGCCAGAATAGGAGTTAAAGGAGCAGTAACTGCATTTGGCACTGCAAAAGGGAATATGGATGTAGAGTGAATCAAGCATTACAGGACGTAATTGCAGGATGGGTAGAATGATCTCATCTTTTTACTGCCCGCCATCATGCAAAGCCTCCATGGTACTGCGGCACTGCTGTCCCAGTTCCGTCATAATACCATGATCAGCCATGGAGTAACTTCCATCACCGATAATGATATGATCAAGGATCTGGAGCTGCATCAGGCTTCCCAGCAAACATAATGTTCTGGTGAGCTGCATATCCTGGGGGGAGGGCTCAAGGGAGCCAGATGGGTGGTTATGGGCAATGATCAGGGCTGCAGCATTCTGTTCCATGGCCCGTCGAATCAACTCCCTGGGATAGACGGTATTGACATTGATGCTGCCCTCAGCCACAATCTCGGAATCGATTATGGCGTGGGAGGAGTCGAGGTAGATGACAGTGAGCACTTCCCTTTTAAGGCCACGCATGGAATGGAGCAGATAGTCACGCACCTCAACGGATGAGTGCAGGTAGCGTTTTTCCTTTAACCTGTCCTTAAGATAACGTCTGGCCACCGCCTGGATAAAGTGGATGGCAAAGCCGTTTTTGGGGCCAATCCCTTTTATCTGCTGTAGAGCAACAGGACGTTCTTCAAGGACGGCCGCCAGAGAACCGAAGCGTTGCAGAGCAGCCCTTGCCGCCTCTTTGCAATCGGATCTCGGGGTACCAAAAGAGAGCAGCAGTTCCAGAATCTCATCATCTGAGAATCCCCCCAATCCCCGTTCTAGAAACCGATCCCGGAGACGCTGCCTGTGGCCCGCCCCCTTTTTCTGCCAATCTTCCTTATCCATTGGCCTCCGCTACAAAACGGTCTATTATTTTGAAAGTTCTTTGGAGAATAATTCGTTGGACACCTTGGGATTGGCCTTACCCTTTGTTTTCTGCATCAGCTGACCCACAAAATAGCCCATAAGTTTGGTTTTGCCGCCCTTAAAGTCAGCCGCCTGATCCGGGTTGGCCTGAATAATATCCTGAACCATGGCCAGCAACTCTCCCTGGTCGGAAACCTGAAGCAGGTTCTTCTCCTTCACCAGCAGTTCCGGGTCTTTGCCGGTCTCCATCATCTCGAGGAAAACTGTTTTGGCAATCTTGCCGGAAATTGCACCACCGTCCACCATTTTGAGTAAGGCTCCAAGCTGTTTGGCCTGCACCCTGCACTCCGTAACATCTGCTCCCTTCAACTCACGCAGCAGTTCGGTCATCAACCAGTTACTCGCCTTTTTGGCCTGGACTCCGGTGCTCACGACCTCTTCGAAGTAATCTGCCATCTCCCGTGATGCAGTGAGGATGGTGGCATCGTACTCCGGTAACTGATACTCCGTTACAAAGCGTGACTTTTTGGCGTCCGGCAGTTCCGGCAGGCTGTTGCGAATCTCCTCAATCCAACTCTCCTCGATCACGATGGGAATAAGGTCTGGACAGGGAAAATAGCGATAATCATGGGCCTCTTCCTTACTGCGCATGGAGGCCGTACGATTGCGATCAGGATCCCAGAGCAGGGTCTCCTGGGTCACCTTTCCACCATCGAGCAGGACATCCCGCTGACGACGCACCTCATATTCCAATGCCGCCTGGACATTCTTGAAGGAGTTCATGTTTTTGAGTTCAGTGCGGGTTCCCAGCTCTTCCTGGCCCACAGGACGCAGTGAGATATTAGCATCACAACGGAAACTACCCTCCTGCATATTACCATCACAGATATCCAGGTACCGAAGGATGGCGTGAAGCTTCTTGAGATAGGCATAGGCCTCCTCAGGAGAGCGCATATCCGGCTCGGAAACAATCTCCAGCAACGGGGTTCCGGTACGGTTCAGATCCACGTACGAAACAGGCTCCCGGTCATCGTGGTTCAGTTTCCCGGCATCTTCCTCCATATGCATCCGGGTGATGCCGATGGTCTTGCTCTGACCATCCACCTCAATCTCCACATCGCCAAATTCCACGATGGGCAAGTCAAACTGCGAGGTTTGATATCCCTTGGGAAGATCCGGATAGAAGTAATTTTTACGGGCAAACTGGTTAAAGGTGTTGATCGTAGATCCCGTAGCCAGCCCCATACGGATGGAGTACTCCACCACCTTTTTATTCAGTACCGGCAAGACTCCCGGCATTCCCAGGCAGATCTGGCAGGTATGGCTGTTGGCCGCTGCCCCAAATTCTGTGGAACAGCCGCAGAATATCTTCGATTTCGTTTTGAGCTGGGCATGTATCTCCAGCCCAATTACGGTTTCAAACTCCATAATCTTTCCGTTTTCTTTTTCTTATTAATTTTTTACTCTTTAGGACTTTTTCCCGAGAATACAAACCCAGGGGTCTCCGTCGGTCGGGTTTAGGCATTTCCCGTCTTCTGCACCCAGGTTCTGATATTCTGCAACTCTTCACGCCACTCCGCACTGACACGCACTGCCAAAAAGAGTCGAAACAGATTCATGACTACCTGAATGAGCTCTTCAAAGAGAAAGATCCTTTCGAGAATCATGCCCTCACGTTCCTCCGGGTTATTATCATTGCCTGACTCTGACCCGGTTTTGGGAAGCTTCACGTTGCGGAATTCCATCAGGGCCGCCGCCATGGTAAAGTTCCACTCGTAATCATTCTGAACAATCTGAATTCTGGCCTGCTCCAGCTTCTTGCCCATCACCAGCCCGGTGCGCGCCTCCTGCAATTCTGTCTGCAGGCCCCGGCAGATGAGACTCTCGTTGGAATCTCCCTCACCGTACTCGAGGAGCATATGCTTCTCAAAGACCACAACAATATCACCAGATCCAGGTAAGGCCACAACACCGCCCCGTTCCTCACTCTTCCACCATAACCAGGTCAGGAATTCCTGGCCTAGAAAGCGTTTTTCCGCAATCAGATCTACTAAATCCATACCTTCTTCTCTCCTTCCTACACAAAAACGTCTGGTGTTATTCTGGCCAGCTTATCCAAATCATCCTCATCGAGAAGATGTTCCCCACAAATGTAAGGGATCTGCTGCACCAGGGTCATACCAAAGCTCTCCCTGAACAGATCTTCCAGCAGCGCCTGGGCCTTCTTGTTGGTTGAAAAAAAGAGCAGTGTCGAATCCTCAAGGTTCCAGCACAGATCAAAGACAGAGG
>CAYWMZ010000186.1:0-5252 GCA_964459485.1 uncultured Desulfocapsa sp.
AGGCCAGTAAAACCAGGATCGCCTCTGCCCGCAAAGACTACTATCCGGACTTCACTGTTGGTGCTGCTTACGGATACCGTCAGGATGCCCAGGACGGCCGGGATCGGAGCGACCTTGGCACCATCAAACTCAGCATAAACCTCCCCATCTGGACAGGTTCAAAGCTTGATCAGGCAGTGGCCCAGCGCACCAGTGAATCCCTAGCTGCGGAACAGAAGGTTCTGAACTTTCGAAACCAAATCCAGGCAACGATCAGCAGCCAATACGCCGAGTACACCAACACCGCCCAGCAGAGCAGCCTCTACAGAGACTCCCTGATTCCCCAGGCCGAACAAACCGCAGCGGCTATGCTCAAAGGATACCAGGTCAACAAGGTCGACTTTCTGAACGTGGTTCGGGCCCAGCTCGCCCTCTACAACTATAAAATAATTTACTGGCACCATCTAAGCAGTGCCCAAAAGGCAATCGCTAGTCTCGAGGCCGCCACCGGCGCCCCCATATCCGAGGAGATCCCCAATGAATAACAGTACATCCACAATAAAAAACAGCCTGCTGCTCCCCGTCAGCCTGGCTCTTCTCCTCTTTATTGGCAGCGTCTCTATTCTTGCTGCTGCCGAAGGTAACGGGGATCAAAAGCCCCTCTTCTATCGCAGCCCCATGAATCCGGCTGTAACCTCACCCGTTCCCGCCAAAGACAGCATGGGAATGGATTACGTTCCGGTCTATGCCGAAGACAGTACGGGCGGCCCCATAGGAACGGTGAAAATTGACCCCGTTCTGGTTCAAAAGATCGGGGTGAGAACCGGAATGGCCATGAAACGAACCATGAGCAAACTCATAACCACCCCGGCCAAGGTTACCTTTGACGAAGAGACACTGACCATGGTTCACTCCAAGTTTAGTGGCTGGGCCGCAGAGGTCATGGTCAATAAGACAGGAGAAGAGGTCAAAAAGGGCCAAACCCTGCTCACTATCTACTCGCCGGAGCTGGTCTCCACCCAGGAGGAGTATATCCTGGCCCTGGCCAATGCCAAAGTACTGGCACTGAGCAGCATGAAGGAGATCAGAGACGACGCCGAACGGCTGGCAAAGGCCACCCGGAAACGCCTGGCCTATTTTGATATCCCCGAAAAGGTAATCAAACAGCTCGAAGAGACAGGCAAGGTCAGACGCAACCTGCCCATTGATTCTGCCTTTGACGGTACCGCCATCGATGTCGATGTGGAACCAGGCCACTATATTACCCCCAATAAACGCCTCTACCGCCTGGCCGATCTTTCCAAGGTCTGGGTCTATGCTGATGTCTACGAGCCTGACCTTCCCTGGATCCGTCACGGTGATATGGCCATGATCTCAGTGGCAAGTCAGCCCGGCAAGAAATTTTCCGGAACCATCGACTACATTTACCCCTACGAAGAGGGAAATACCCGTACCGTGAGGGTTCGTCTGATCTTTGACAATAAGGACGGTAAACTCAAACCGGGTATGTTTGCGAACATCACCATCCACGCAGACAACCGAAGCAATGTGCTTGCCGTACCATCTGAGGCCATCGTCCGTTCCGGCAGCAAAGAGCAGGTCTTTGAGGTCACAGGGCCAGGTATATTTGAGCCGCGTACCGTGGTCACAGGTGTTGAGGCGGACGGTTTCACAGAGATAGTGAAGGGACTTGCCCAACATGCAATTGTGGTCACCTCTGCCCAGTTCCTTATCGACTCTGAGTCCAAGCTCAAAGAGGCCACAGCTGCCATGATCCGTGAAAACGATGAGAGTGAGAAGGCAAAAACCGATATGTCCGATATGCCTGACATGAAAAAAGACAAATAAGGGAGCAGGGCTGCCATTACCGCCCCCCATCTTTATAGAGAAAAACTATGATAGAAAAAATAATTAACTTTTCCATTCGAGACCGCCTGCTGGTTCTGATAGCTACCGCCATCATTATCGCAGCCGGTGTCTGGACGCTCAAAAACACGCCGCTGGATGCCATCCCTGATCTTTCTGATGTTCAGGTTATCGTGTTCACCAAATTCCCAGGACAGGCCCCCCAGGTAGTAGAGGATCAGGTCACCTATCCCCTGACCACAGCCATGCTCTCCGTACCAAAATCCAAAGTGGTTCGAGGCTACTCTTTTTTTGGAGTCTCCTTTGTCTATATCATCTTTGAAGATGGGACCGATATGTACTGGGCCAGATCCAGGGTACTAGAATCGCTGAACTATGTGGCCTCTGAGCTACCCGAAGGTATTACACCATCCCTTGGCCCGGATGCCACCGGAGTTGGCTGGATCTATGAATATGCCCTGGTAGACAAAACGGGCAACCACGACCTTGCCCAACTGCGTTCCATCCAGGACTGGTATCTGCGCTATCCCTTGCAAACCGTAAATGGCGTTTCTGAAGTTGCCTCCATTGGCGGCTTTGTAAAACAGTACCAGGTGGAGGTTGATCCTGACAAACTTGCCGCCTACAATATTACTATTCAATCCGTAAAGAAGGCCATCAAACGCTCCAATCTCGATGTGGGTGGACGATTGATTGAGATGGCTGCCACTGAATATATGGTTCGAGGACAGGGATATATAAAATCCATTGATGATCTCAAACAGATTCCCCTGAAGACCGATGGCATGGGTACCCCCATTCGTCTGGCCGATGTGGCCTCCATTCAGCTTGGGCCTGATCTGCGCCGGGGCCTTGCAGAACTAAACGGCGAAGGTGAAGTTGCCGGCGGCATTGTTATTATGCGCTATGGTGAAAATGCCCTGGCGACCATCGAAGCGGTACGCGACAAACTAAAAGAACTCTCCAAAGGTCTACCGGAAGGGGTGGAGATTGTCCCCACCTATGATCGCGGTAACCTGATTGAACGAGCCATTGAAAACCTCAAGGGTAAGCTTATCGAGGAGTCCATTGTGGTCTCCCTGGTGTGTATTATCTTCCTGCTCCATTTTCGATCGGCCCTGGTGGCCATCGCCACCCTGCCGGTGGGTATTATTCTGGCCTTTATTGTCATGAAGATGCAAGGCATCAATGCCAATATCATGTCTCTAGGGGGTATTGCCATTGCCATCGGGGCCATGGTGGACGGGGCCATTGTAATGATAGAAAATGCCCATAAACACATAGAACTGGCCATCGCCCGTGGAGAGGATATCAGCGGTAAAAACCGCTGGAAGATTATGGGTGAAGCGGCCCGTGAAGTTGGCCCGGCCCTATTCTTCTCTTTGCTGATTATCACCTTTTCCTTCCTGCCTATCTTCACCTTGCAGGCCCAGGAGGGGCGGCTTTTTACTCCCCTGGCATTTACCAAGACTTACTCCATGGCGGCCGCCGCTCTGCTCTCGGTGACCCTGGTTCCGGTTCTTATGGGATTTTTCATCCGGGGCAAGATTATCCCGGAAAAGAAGAACCCGGTAAACCGCTTCTTTCAGTTTATCCACGGCCCGGCCCTACACCTCTGTATTAAGCTGCGCTGGTTGGTTATCCTTATTGCCATTGCGCTGGTAGGTGTAACATGGGTACCACTCTCGCAACTGGGATCTGAATTTATGCCCCCCTTGGATGAGGGCGATATTCTCTATATGCCCTCAACATTTCCAGGAGTCTCAATAACCGAGGCAAAAAAAATTCTGCAACAGACTGACAAGGTGCTCAAGACCTTTCCTGAAGTGGAATCGGTATTTGGTAAGGTGGGACGTTCTGACAGTGCCACAGATCCCGCCCCCCTCTCCATGATAGAGACCATCGTTCGCCTCAAGGATCGTGAGACGTGGCCTGATCCTAAAAAGACTACCAAGCAATTGATGCAGGAGATGGATAAAGAGCTGCGCCTTCCAGGTATAGCCAACGCCTGGACCATGCCCATTATCACCCGTATCGACATGCTCTCCACCGGAATCAAAACCCCCATCGGTATAAAGGTGAGCGGGCCGGATCTCACGGTTCTTGGAAGGATTGCTCTGGATATTGAAAACATTATGAAGACCCTGCCAGATACGGTCTCTGCCTATGGTGACCGGGCGGTGGGCGGCTATTTCCTTGATATCGACATTAATCGTAAGGAAGCGGCCCGCTATGGACTCACCGTGGGGGATGTGCAAGACGTAATCATGACCGCAATCGGCGGTATGCAGGTATCCACGACCATTGAAGGTCTGGAACGCTACCCCATTAACCTCCGCTATCCCCGTGACTTCAGGGACAACCCCGACAAGATTGGCCGGGTACTGGTACCCACCAAAGATGGAAACAATATTCCTCTCTCAGAGATCACCACTATCAGCCTCTCTCGAGGGGCACCCGTAATCAAGAGTGAAGATGCCAGGCCAAATGCCTGGGTCTATGTGGATATCTCAACCTCTGATATCGGAAGTTTTGTAAAAGATGCCAAGAAGGTCATTGAAGCCCAGCTCGACCTGCCTGCTGGCTACAACCTAATATGGTCTGGGCAGTTTGAGTATATGCAACGTGCTCAGGAGAGGCTACGCATTGTGGTACCCTTTACCCTGGTACTGATCTTCCTGCTGCTCTACTTTAACTTTCGCAACCTGGCAGAACCGGTGATCGTGATGCTCACCATTCCCTTTGCCCTGGTAGGAGGAATCTGGCTGATCTGGTTTATGAAGTTTAATATCTCGGTGGCCATTGTGGTTGGTTTTATTGCCCTGGCAGGGGTCTCAGCCGAAATCGGGGTGCTGGTGCTCACCTTTATTGACCATGAGATGGACCGTGAACGAGCAAAAAGCGACACAGGTCTCCTCAGTCAAAAAGAGATCATTTCAGCCGTTTATACAGGCACCGCAGAGCGGGTGCGCCCCATTGCCATGACAGCAACGGCTATCATCGCCGGCCTGCTCCCCATCCTCTTTGGTGGAGGCACAGGTTCTCAGATTATGCAACGTATTGCAGCACCAATGGTGGGCGGCATGGTGACCGCCACCCTGCTCTGCCTCCTGGTGCTGCCACTGGTTTACGGAACATATCTCCAGTACAGCGAGAAACACCGCAAGCCCCAATAAAAAAAGTGTGGTGGCTACAACTCAACGCACCCAGAGCGGTGTCCAATTTCTGGGCACCGCCTTGCGGGCGGCGGGGAGGAGTAGAGAACAATCAGCAGAGAACAATCAGGGACAGACCACGATAAAAAAACACCTAGTTGGAATCTTCCCATTGTTTGCCTCCCCCTAGTGCACTTTTTTTCTCGGGCGTCCAGCCTTTCCTGGGGTCACACGACAACCCAGTACTGCGCT
>CAYWMZ010000187.1:0-5236 GCA_964459485.1 uncultured Desulfocapsa sp.
TCCGCCTCAGCTATTTCAATGTCTTCGGCCTGGTTGAAAAGTCGACCTACATGGGACTGGCATTGGACAACAACATTATCATCCTGGTCTTTGTGTTTCTGCTTAATGGAGTACTCAGCCAAACTGCTTTTTCTGTTTTTATCTATATCCTGCTTATGCTGCTGGCCGCTTTAAATGTGGCCTCGATTAAAACCCCCAAATTTGCCGGTCGATGGTATTACGTTCTTATGCTCTACACCTTGGCCATCACCGCAATATACGGCTGGCAACTATTGCATATTTAGGCTGAAGAACACACAACACGACGACTACGCCCCTTCCACAAAGTACATCCTGGATAATGACAGTGAACTGCTAAATTATGGAGCGGATAATTTTTCCCGTTTCCCACGGTGTAACGATTTGGTAAGGTCAAAATTCCACTAAGATCCGGTCACTTTGCCATGATGATCCGGCTGAGAACCTTGAGCAAATCCTCCAACTAGAGGATCGAAAGGTAGAGAGATTAACCATCTGCCGGGCCGAAAGAAAATCTCTCATAGCACCTGTCGACCATCAACTCCTGATCATTATATCTCTGCATGAACCCGAAAAGACAAATTATTAAAGTTCTAAAACCTGCGGATGACCTTAAAAGATCACCCAAGATGAGGCTATTCCTGCCGGTTATTCCAGAAGGCCTCTTAACGATAATGGCATTTCTCCAATTTTCCCGCCGCTCTTGACCGCTTAAACCAGTCCGAGCAGGAGTATCCGTTTGCCGAAGTAGAAGGTCAAATTTTATCTCTTCCTTTTCTTCAGAAAACAATTTCTTTGCCAGCACTAGTGCCTGGTTTTTATCTTTCAAGGTCGTTATAATAAAAGTATGCTTTGTATTTAAAGATTCAACCATATTGTATTTTCTACCGTTCAGTATTATTTTGTTGCTGGCGTAGAAAAGTCTATTTCGCATAATCAGGAATAGTTATAACTTACAGATTTGTTGAAATGATTGAGATTGGCATGGACTCTCTTTCACATTACTATTATGCATAATTAAGTGTGAAGAATATTTTCATATAAAAATATTTCTACTCAACTAAATATGAAAACAAAGCTGTCATCCATTAATTTACTTACTGAACTCGGTAAACTGGAAAACAGAAACTTTCTTGCAGAATTCACCGCAATAAACTACACAAAAAATAACCTCATCTATTCTCCTGGACATGAACAGGATCTAATCTTCATTGTCAAAAAAGGCCGATTGCGGCTGTACCTGGCAGTTGAGGATAAAGACTTCTCTCTTGCCATCCTGGAACCGGGCGATATCTACACCACCCATACCCGTGCTCATGTTGAAACTCTGGATGATGTAACTCTCATGGTAATGCCCACAACAAAATTACAATCTTACATGGCAACACACCCGGCACTTTCAAGAACTATTATTCGTGTTCTCGGTGAGATGCTCAAACAATCATTCTCCATTATTGATAGTTTGGTTTTTAAAGATATCAAACAACGATTAATCGATTTTTTTCTCTATGAGGCGGAACACAATGGCAAAAAAGGCAAACATGGCACTACTGTCAATCTTGATCTGACAACAACACAACTCGCTGCCATTATAGGATCTACCCGGCAAACAGTCTCAACTATAGTCAGTGCCATGTTGAAGGATGGTGTACTTGAAAAAAAACATCGCAACATATATATCATTTCCAATACTGATTTATTAAGAAACTACGCTCACGCCTGATCCATAATAACTTGGACAAAAGACCTCCTGTTATTTTCATCTCCTGTAAATCCCATAAAAGTACACTTTTGTCAGATAGCTGACAGTAATCTTTCGTCAGCCTCGATATAACGTATCTGTACGATAGGGTAAAAAGATCCCTTTGCAGGATCAAACAACCAACAGACAGGAGAAGCCACATGCCAAAGAAAAAAATTGAAGATATGAGTATCTGGGAAGACGCACAACAGATGCTCCGCAAAGCTGAACGTGATGGAGTCGAAACAGCCTGGGACAGACTTGAAAAACAAACTCCCCACTGTACCTTCGGAGAGTCAGGGGTGTGTTGCCGTATATGCACCATGGGGCCCTGTCGAATCAGTAAAAAAGCCCCTCTTGGCGTATGTGGCGCTGGTGTTGATGTTATTGTTGCCAGAAATTTTGGCCGTTTCCTAGCTGGCGGTGCAGCAGGACACTCGGACCATGGTCGTGACTGTCTCGAAGTGTTTCATGCGGTTGCTCATGGTAAAACTCAGGATTACCACATTAAAGATGAAAAAAAGATGCTGCGCATAGCTGATGAACTCGGCATTGCCACTGAAGGACGAGAGCTGCTCGACGTTGCCAAAGATCTGGCCGATGAGTTTTTTGAAAGTTTTGGTAGTAGACGTGAAGAGGTCTGTTTCATTAATCGGGTACCAGAGAAACAACGGGAGAACTGGAAAAAACTTGGCATTATGCCGCGTGGTGTTGATCGTGAAATTACGGAGATGATGCATCGTACTCACATGGGCTGTGACAATGATGCCACCAATACCATGTTACAGAGTGCACGAATGTCCCTTGGTGATGGCTGGGCCGGATCTATGATTGCCACAGAAGTTTCAGACATTCTTTTCGGCACGCCTTCTCCACGAAAGGCTCAGGTCAATCTGGGTGTTTTGAAAAAGGATCAGGTTAATATTCTGGTTCATGGCCACAATCCCATTGTTTCTGAAAAAATACTGGAAGCTGTTAACGAACAGGAATTGAAAGATTTTGCAAAGGAAAAGGGAGCCGCCGGAATTAATCTGGCGGGTCTCTGCTGTACGGGCAATGAACTGATGATGCGCCAGGGTATCCCCATGGCTGGTAATCACCTTATGACAGAACTGGCAATCATTACGGGTGCAGTTGAGTTAATCGTGGTGGATTATCAATGTATTATGCCAAGTCTTGTGCAGGTAGGTAATTGTTATCATACCAAGATGATAACTACTGCCGATAAGGCCAGATTCACAGGTGCTGATCATGTTAAATTTGAAATGCATAACGGAATGGAGCAGGCGCGGAAGGTTGTTCGAATGGCAATTGAACGCTACAGTATGCGTAACCCGGATCGTGTTGAAATCCCATCTGAACCGGTGGATATTGTGACCGGTTTTTCCAATGAAGCACTCCTTGATGCCCTCGGCGGCTCACTTACGCCGCTTATTGATGCCATTAAAACAGGTAAGGTTCGGGGTGTCGTGGGGATTGTTGGATGCAACAATCCAAAGTATAAACACGATTACTGTAACGTTAATCTAACCCGTGAACTCATAAAAAAGGATATACTGGTCATTGTCACCGGCTGTGTTACAACAGCTGCCGGAAAAGCAGGACTTCTGGTCCCAGAGGCCATTGAACAGGCTGGGCCCGGACTCAAAGAGATCTGTGGAAGCCTTGGTATCCCACCGGTTATTCACATGGGAAGTTGTGTTGATAATGCTCGGATTCTTCAGTTGGCTGCATTACTGGCCAATGAAATAGGAGTATCTATTTCAGATCTGCCATTGGCTGCGTCATCACCAGAATGGTATTCTGAAAAAGCGGCGACCATCGGCACTTATGCTGTAGCCTCTGGCATCTACACCCATCTCGGTCATCCGCCAAACATTACAGGATCCCCAATCGTCACTAATTTGGCCCTGGAAGGGCTTGACGATCTGGTTGGAGCCTGTTTTGGCATAGAGCCTGATCCATTTAAAGCTGCAGAACTCATTGACGAACGAATCAAAATGAAACGTAAGGGACTTGGACTTGCGGAATGATTCAATAAGATGGAAAAAGGGTTGATCAATAGATAACAAAAAAAACCACTGGCGAGGAAGTGCTGACACAAACTTCCTTGCCAGTAGTATATCTTGAAATATTTGGCTCTTTTTAACAGGATGACAGAGCTTGACCGAACACTTCTAAGTGTAAAATATTTTAGGGAAATTGTCTTAATATTACCCATAAATACACCGAATGGATCGATGAGTTTCACCGGTCATAAGTGCGCCAAAGCATTAAAAGAGGCAGATGCAAGCAGGATTGAGATCTCAACGATCTACCGGGCCGATAAGATCTTTTCGTAGACCTCATAGAATATCTATCCCAGGATCATATTTTCCGATCCTCAGTGGAAATGCTTTTCAGCATGTCCCCTCTCTTCCACCATAAAAGCCCAATTAGTAATCACAAATATCCAATATCCTCTCATTGTTTCTCAGCTTTTTCCCTGAAGAACGGCCCTACTACCACTTTTTTTCAATGGATGCGCTAGCAAAAAGATGCTTTTTTAAATAATCCATGCTAAGGTAAATGGTTATATATACGGTTCGATGAAGAATAATCGCTATTTGCGCAAACCTCAACATACTACACTGTGGCACAAGGTAACCCTTCCTCAAACAAACTTTTGGGCGTCCTTATTGGCGGTTCCGGTCTTATCGGAGGTACCCTGGCCCATTATTTCAAGACCAAAACCCCGGACACCGTAGAACTGCGCGCCCCTAGCAGCAAGAAACTCTCCATCCGCAAGGCGGCAGATATTAAGGACTACCTCAAACGTCTGCGTCCCGATTTTGTTATCAATACTGCCATTGCCAATATCGGCTCCGACTCCCAGCTCGCACTCGAAGTCAACTATCTTGGCACCCTCAATATAGCTAGGGCAGCAGCGGCCCTTAAGATTCCCTATATTCATATCAGCTCGGCTGCAACCCTTCCAATTGGTGAAGACCTAACAGAAGATGACTGCCTTGAGATCCTGCCCCAACTCAATAACTACGCAAAATCAAAGCTTATGGCGGAAAGGACGCTACAGTATATGCACAAGACCGCAGGTCTTGACTACACCTGCATACGCCTTGCTGTAGTCTACGGGGAGCATGACCATAAAATTCAGGGCTTTCACCGCCTCTTTTTCTCCATTGCCGACGAGTCCATGCCCGTTTTGTTCACCAAAAAGATGGTCATGCACTCCTACTCAAACGCCAACAAATTCCCCTATTTTGTACACCATGTGCTTAAAAACAGGGATGAGTTTAACGGAGAAACATATCATTTTGTGGACAAGGATCCGGTGGAACTGGCAAGTCTTATCATCACTATCCGATCCTATTTAGAGCTGAACAGTCCCCGTGAAATTTATGTCCCCTACCCGGTGGCCAAAGTTGGGAAAAAGTTCCTAGAACTCATTCTCAAAGTGCTGTCACGCATCGGTATCCA
>CAYWMZ010000188.1:0-5235 GCA_964459485.1 uncultured Desulfocapsa sp.
AGCCAATACTACTAGGCCACCCCGTTACTGTCAATATTCCACGGTACTGTATATATAGAAAATTATGGAAATTGAATTTTTTTTATTGCCCCGACTGCCGCTAGTTATTTCACTCTGGTATTGGGATGCTCTTTTTATCTGCTGACCGGAAGATGTTGGAGTTGGAAATACCTTGCCATTCATCTGGAAAACGGTTATAAAAAACAGTTTCTCATTTGTCGAATTTTCGTTAAAGAACTTTTTTTTATGATATCCGAAAGTTAGGTGTTCTGTCGGAATCAAACCATATAGGAGATTGTCATGGCTAAAGTGTGTCAGATTTGTGGAAAAGGTCCAGCCACTGGAAATAATGTTTCCCATGCTCACAATAAAACACGCCGCCGCTGGTTGCCGAACCTGAAACGGGTTCGCATGGTAACTTCAAACGGTAGTGCTGTCAGAGCTCGCGTATGTACTCGTTGTATTCGTTCAGGGGCAGTAGTTAAGCCTGCCTGAGTAGAATATAGGCTTGTTGTGTGATTCTGTTTTAGGGTGACGGGGATTATTCCTGGTCACCCTTTTTTTGTTGGTGGCAGCTTTTTTTGGTATTTGTCCTTATGGGTGACAGCGTGAAGATGTGCCATTAGGCAGCAATTGGCTTCATCCGTCTGCTTATCCAGGCCAGTCCACCTCTGTAAGTGTGTAATAGTTCTTAAAATCATCGTGTTGTAAAGGAGTTAAAAATGGCTGATGAAATAAAATATCTCCCCTTGAGTGAGGCGGTGCAACTGGTGGGTGCCATCCAGGAAGAGGAAGATATCCATAATCAGGATAGACAGATCCTGACGGTATATAATCGTGATAACAGGGAACTCTGCTGGTTTGATTTTGAAGAACTGGAAAAAGAAGTGGGAGAGGTTCCAAAGGATCAAAAGAGAGAAATGATAGAGGATTATGTCCTCAAGCATATCCCTGAATGGGCCCTTGATGTCTGACAGATCTGCCCCCCGCCCAATCGGGACGGGCGGCAGAAACGTTTTTACTTATTTACAGCTTAAAGCCTCCCACCATATCTTTTAGCTTTTCAGCAGTTTGAGAGAGTTCTCCTGCACTGCTCTGTACCTCGCCGCTGGATGTGGCCATTTCGGTTGATGATTGACTAACCATGGTGATGTCCTGGGCGATTTGGGCCGACACTGCTGAACTCTGTGCCACATTCTCATTTACTTCTGCAAGACCCTGGGCCGCCTGTGCTACATTCGCAGCTATTTCGTCGGTGGTTGAGGTCTGTTCACTGACGGCTCCAGTTATAGTGTTCACCGTATCGTTTACATTATTAATGACTGTGGTGATTTTCTGAATTTGACTCACTGTTGCCTCAGTTGAGCTTTGGATATCTTCGATCTGAGATTTTATCTGACCTGTGGCCTCAGCCGTCTGTTTTGCAAGTTCCTTGATCTCATTGGCCACGACTGCAAATCCCTTTCCGGCCTCACCTGCCCGGGCAGCTTCAATTGTGGCATTAAGGGCCAGGAGATTTGTCTGTCCGGAAATATCGGTTATAACTTCGGTGACCTTGCTGATCTCACTTGCGGCAATACCGAGTTCCTGTACCTTGAGTGTCGCACTTTTTGCCTCTTCAACAGCCTCCGCGGTGACCTTACTTGCCTGTTCCGTGTTATGGTTTACCTCTGCAATGGTGGCAGACATCTCCTCGGCGGCCGATGCCACGATATTCATATTGGTGGTGGTCTGTTCTGTTGCAGCTGCCACAGAATCCATATTGACACTCATCTCTTCAGCAGCGGTAGCCACGGTGTCAGATTGATCGGAGACGCTGGAGGCCCCGCCTGACATCAGTTCCGAGATGGCAGAGAGTTCGGTGGTTGCAGATGAAATGGTGACCACTCCCTGCACTACTTCTTTAAACATATGTTGCAGTTTGAGGATGAAATTATTGAAGTTGCTGGAAAGCTCCTGCAGTTCATCGTAGTTGGTTAGGATGTAGACTTTGCACTCTTTACAGTCCGCCATTTCACCACTGGTTACTTTAATGCAATCAGGAGCGTCAGCCATTGTACCACTGATCTCCCAGCACATACCTCGTTTCTCGTAACTCTTACATTTGGTTTCGGTGCAGCTCATAACATCATTACAGTTGGGACAGTCAACCTTGAGGCGTTGGGTAAGGTCTCCTTCTCCATGGGACAACACCTTGAGATTATCTACAACCACGCATATGGGAGCCATAACCAGGCGCAGCATAAAGAGTGCCACCAGAACAATGGCTATACAGCTGACAAATACCACGATGGATGACAGTTCCTGCATCGTTTTTACAGGTGCCAGGGCTTCCGCTTCGTCAATTTTTGAAATGAGGGCCCAGTTTATATCACCAATGGTGACCGGGGTATGTGAGGCTAGTACCAGATCATTGTTGAAGTCCATATCTCTGTCAGTCCCACTTTTTCCGGACAGGGCATCGTTTACAACCTGCGACTCATCCTTCCACTTATCCGGGTTGGCAAAAGAACCCTTTACAGTGTGACCCTGACCCTCTATGGAGTCAGAGCGCATTAGGTGGTCCGAGCCGACCAGATAGGATTCGCCACTCTCTCCCATTCCTTCACGCTGCTGCATAATCCCGTTGATGGCCTCCAGGGAGAGTTGTAGGGCCACTACCATCTCAACTTCACCGTCAAAGGTCAATGGTGCTGCGATAAAGGCAGCCGGGTCATTATTGCTAGGTGCATAGGGAGCAAAATCCACTATGGTATAGGATTTGTTTTTGATCACTTTTCGGAAGAGCTTACCTAGATTGGAACTTGAAAATTTGCCATCCTTAAAGTTAGTCTGAAAGTCTGATTCTTTGGCGGCGGAATAGAAGCAGTAGCCATCCGGCCTAATCAGGAAGAGATCATTGTAGCCGTAGGCCTTAACATATTTTTTGTAATATTCCGTACCATCACCATTCACGGGGTTGAAGGCTTCTGCTACATCAATCTCTGCAAGGATAGCCCAGGTAAGACCATGAATTTTCAGGGGGGATGCCGATGAAAGAACCGGGATATTATTGTAATCCATTATAATGTCAGCATCGTCTTTTCCAGCAAGTGCCCATCTCACTGCCCTGGTATCGACTCGTCCCTTGTCGGGGTTGGCAAAGGATGCCTTTACCGAATGGTTAACAGGGTCACGATAAGAATCTGAGCGCATCAGCTTATCGGAACCAACCAGGTACGTCTCTCCGGTTTTGCCAAGACCGGTACGTTCATTCATGATCTTATTGATAGAATCAATAGAGACCTGAAGTCCAATAGATCCTATATAACGACCATTTTTAAAAGAGGGACTGATAATGAACATGGCGGGTTCGTTATTGTTTGGAGCGTAAGGGGCAAAATCAGCCACATGAAGTTTCTTATCTTTCTTAACCTGCTGCCATGTCTTTGCCAAATGCGTGTGTTCTGAGTTTAATTCGGTACCAAAATCACTCTCTAGCGCCACTGATAGAACTATGCGGCCACTGTTTGGTGAGAAGAAGAAGACATCGGAATAGTCATATTTTTCCATATAGTTCTTTACGAAGGGAAAAAACTCATCAAAGGCAGCCTTATAAGGAGGATAGCTGAGCATTTTTTTTCCGGTATAGCCGTTTCTCTTTGCCTCTTTGCTTAATGTGTCTAGTTTGTTTATGGCATTTTCAATAAATGGCAGGGAGGCAAAAATCTCTGCGTCTGTTATGCGGCCATGAAGAAAGGCTTCAATGCGATTTTTTTTGATGGTTTGTATTGCTTGAAGTTTGGAAAAGGCAGCATCTTGCAGGGTATTAACCGTTTCCAGCAACACGTTCATGTCGCTTTCTCTGTCTTTAAAGAAGTTCTCAATCTGCTTCTTTTTGATCTCACGGACACCGGTCAGTTGATTGTAACTTGCTCTTTCCAGTGCTGCACTGGACCTTTTGGTGGAGATAAAACTGCTGACCAGCAGGGGGGCAAGACCGATAAGGAGAAAAGCTGTAATGAGTTTGACTCCGATTCGTTTGAAAAATTGTAAGAAATGCATATGGTGTCCTCCTTAGACAGGGGTAAGAGTGGTATACTCTTTCACTACATATTGCTGCAATCGTATATATATGGTCTTTGGGGATTCTGTCTTATCTGGTTCGTTTCAAACATCTTTTTTACAACGGCCTCAAAGGTTGTCATCAGGCCACTGAAACACTGTTTATTGTTGTGCGGCCCGTTGGCTGTGTAAAAAAGATATCCATTGCCGTCCTCCCTGCTAATCGTGCTAAGGCAAGATCCATGCTTGGTACCAAGCAGGATGTGTGCCAAGAAAGGAGAATTAAATAATAGTAATCTAAGATCTATTGAGTCAGGGACTTACGATAATACAGGAGGGAAGGATATGGGAACTGTTCGCTAGAAACGAACAGTTCTGTCTTTAAAAGTAGACAGGGGGATCACTTTTGTGACCATCGCACGGGCTAACCAATGGGCGAAGAGGTCAGACCATATTTGTTGCGCAACTGGTAGAGTCGCGTCCGCGAAAGCTGAGAGAGTTTGCAGGCCAGGTTTACGTTTTCTTCACAGTGTGCCATAAGTTCGGTAATGAATCTTTTTTCATAGCTGTTTTTGTACGCTTGCCATGTCATCTGGCCGGGAGGAATTTCTGCCAATGAATTGTTGGTAGTACTTGGGACTGGTGACACCACTGCTGCTCTGGCATAACGAATACGGAAAAATTCCGGGAGGTGTTTGGCCCAGAGGGTTGGGGCCTCCGTTGCAAAGGCAATAACTTCTTCCAAGGTTTGTTGGAGCTCTCGTATATTCCCGGGCCATTTATACGCCATGAGGTGCTCCATAAAATCGCCGGCCATTCCCTTATGCTGTATGTGGGATTTCTCACAGACCTGGGCCAGAAAGTGTCTGGTCAGGAGTGCGATATCCTCCTTTCTCTTTCGTAATGGGGGGAGGACAAAAGAGATTCCCTTGAGCCGATAGAAGAGATCGCTGCGGAACCGTCCCGACTCCACGTCCGCCTCGATGTCTCGATTGGTCGCTGCCACCACGCGGATGTCGACGGCTATCTCGTGGTGACTGCCGATCGGCCGGACCTTTCGCTCCTGCAGGACGCGCAGCAGCTTGACCTGCAGATCCAGCGGCAGCTCCCCGATCTCGTCGAGGAAGAGCGTGCCGCCGTCAGCCGCCCGAACGAGCCCTTCGTTCTTGTGCGTCGCCCCGGTGAACGAGC
>CAYWMZ010000189.1:0-5228 GCA_964459485.1 uncultured Desulfocapsa sp.
GCAAGGATTAGGGCCAGGAGTAGCAGGATAAGGAGTGGTCTACTTGTGCTCATATTGGAGGTGGGGTGGTGGGGCCAAACGCAAGGAACCGTAGTGGAGTAGCTGCTGCCATTGTATTGATTGGAGATAACCGTTCCGCAGGCAGGGCATGCGTGCAATATCTTAAAAAAGTAATAGTGAAGATGGCTGTTTTTGTCAATCGCCATCTCGGCTGCGTTTGCTTCCCCTGCAAATCACAAAATTGATAAAGGCGCTGCTCGTGATGCGGTTTATGGCCGGTTGACGGGCAATAGCTTCTCCACAAGTGCTAGATCAAGAACGTCTCACTGGACTGTAACTGCAAAATAGATTGAGCCCATAAGAACCAGACTTCCCACCCGGAAGAGCTGATTGTAGACGATAAGCTCTGCTGCCATTCGAGGCTGAAAAATTCCTGCATAGTAAGGAAATTGGTGTCTGATGGCACGCACTGGAGAGGAGAGTACATTCCCGACCAATAGGGCTAACACCACATCTCTGTAATTCATAGTTCCTTCCTGGATCATGGCTCCGGCCACGGCTAGGCCTGCGGTGAACTCTGCGGCAATATGCATGGTTATGATTCCTATGGATTGCGGGGTGAGCCAGGGTAAAAAGGAGAGGTAGGTGGTCATTCCCCGTTCCAGAGACGCAAAGATTCCCACCCGGTGCATCAGAAACACCAAAATATAGATGGGTACGGTATAGCGGATGATTTTACGAATTCGCTTTTTAAAACGCACCCAGCTTTTTAGCCACGCTCCCTTCCAGTCTAAGCCACCCTTCTCCTGCTCTGGTGCATCACTGCTCGTGAGTCCTTCTGCACTATTTGGTGGAAGAAGGAAGCGGCTTAATATGACGATCAGGACTGTACGGAAAATGGCGGCAGCAAAGGTCAAACCAACATAGATAAAAGCGGCACCCTTGATAAGGGGGGCCGTGATAAAAAAGACTGTGGGGAGGTGGAGGAAGTAGATCGGCAGGCTGTTGAAAAGGTTTGACAGGATAAGTTCTCTCTTAGAAAGGTTCTTTTTCTGATAGGCCTCAGAGAGCATGGTGTTTGCCGAAATTCCGGAGAAGAGGGCCATGGAAAAAGAGGCTCCGGCAGTTTCCGAGAGGTTTCCAAATCGAATAAGGGGTCGGGCCAGACGTGCAATCTTCCCGGTCCAGTTGAGGGATTCGATAAAATTTGCCACCAGGAGGCCAAAGGAAATAAAGAAGAGGAGGCGTAGCAGTGGCCAAAACAGACCTGGCCAGAGTTGGGGAAGTAGTTCGGTTAGTTGCATTGGGTTAAATGGCGTGGGCAGCAAGGGAGTAAGATAGCAAGTCGCTCAGGGCTTTGCGGATGGTGTTTAGTTGAAAATACCCTGAGCGTGTGGTGCAGATGGTTTTGGTGCCAGACTAATACACTGTTGCAGGCAACCCTTCTCTGCTTCCCAGGAGCAGGCTGCCTATACGTTCTTTTTCGTAAGAGTCCTGCTTTTTAAGGTATTCTGTATGTTCGTCAGCACGCAGGGCAGAGTCTTTGTGGAAAAATCTGGATCGCTTGGCCATCAGCTTTTTCCAGTCATTAAAGTGCTTATAGAAGAGTTTCTCTATAGTTCCATCTTTTACCATTCGATACAGTTTTTTATTAATAGCAGGCATCTGTACAGCCAAAGGCGAAGATTTTGCAACGGCAAGGTGAAAGGTCTGGGTGGTTACAGGAGGCTCAAGGATGGTGATGGCATCTTCACCACGTAGCAGTCGTGCATAGATAAGTGCAGTGTAGAGGTCAACGACAAGATAGTCAGCTTCACCGCGGTTGAGGAGCTCAATTGCCCGTTCAAATGCAAGAAACTTTATATCAAGGTTCTCCTTGGCAAAGTTATCAAATTCCTGACCGTAACTCTCCCCAATATTTGAGACACCTTTTTTGCCTTTAAGGGATTTCCAGCTACCAAAAGGGAACTCCTTTCCTTTTTGAACCACGATCACTGTGGGCTGAGGAAGATAGGGGAGTGAAAAATCCAGATACTTGGCCCGATCATCATTCTTATAGGCTGACACGATCATATCGATTTTGCCAGCCTTGGTTTTGTCCTGAACCTGTTGCCAGTCACCCTCTAACCGAAGATCATAGTCCAGCTTGAGTTCGTTAAGGATGGTCTTGGCTATATCGGGACCAATTCCGGTGAGTTCGTTGTACTGTTCCCATACAACGGGAGGTGCCTTGGGATTTCCGGAGACCACAAAGGTCTTCTCTGCAAGGCTGTTGAGTGGAGATAAACAGAACAGAATTACACAACAGGAAAAAAAATAAATGATTTTCATAACACCTCAAACAGTCATTGGAATTATTATGTGGAATACAGCAGCAAAAAATATTTCTCTCCGATATTTGATAAACGATACTAATCTATTCTCCTGAAATCGCAAACCGGAAAGATTTACAGGGAGAGATTCTGTACCGGGCATTGAACATATAAGCCTTTGGGATCATCAAGAATTGTCAGTTTTGTCATCGGCTCCAGAAGACGGCTAACAGGAGTGGCAATTTCCGGGGGAAGGATGCTGCTGAGCACATCAGTTAATGACCCTTTAAAGAGTTGCATGAATTTATCCTGCGCTGTGAGAGGAGGGCTGATGTAGGCACTACTGTACTTATCCAGGCCTGCAAGATCGGCGGCAGAGGCTATGGCCTCGTTGAGCCCCCCCAGTTCATCCACGAGACCAAGTTCAAATGCCTTTTTTCCATCAAAGACACGGCCTTCGGCAATCGCCATAACCTGTTTACGGCTCATTGACCTGCCATTGGCTACAACATCAAGGAACTGGTCATAGCCATGGCGCAGGCTTATGGCAATGGCCTCCTTTAACATGGGGGCCAGGGGCCGGGTGATATCAAGACCTGCTGCAAGTTGAGTGGTACCGATTCCGTCACTGTATACGCCAATCTCCCGCAGTGAATCTTCAAAGGTGGGGATGGCTGCAAAGATACCAATGGAACCGGTAAGGCTTACTGGTGAGGCCAGAATCTTGTCAGCATCAGCTGCAATCCAATACCCTCCTGATGCCGCCATGGCACCCATTGAGACAACAAGGGGTTTGCCGGTTTTTTTGAATTCGAGGATCTCCTGACGGATAATCTCTGAGGCAAAGACGGAGCCGCCACCAGATACTATCCTGAGTACCAGGGCATTTATATTTTTATCTTCCCTGGCTCTGCGAATACGTTTGGCCATGGTGTCTCCACCAATCATTCCAACGGGTTTGCTGCCATTTACTATAGCCCCTTCGGCCACTATGATCCCAATAGTGCCATTCTCGTCTGGGGGGGCGGTGAAGGAGCGTGGAATAGTGTTGAGGTAGTTACTCAGGCTTATGTGCTTAAAACCACCTTCTCCATCTGTGCCACTCTGTTTAGCAAGGAAGCTGCGGAGTTCTTCACGGGTTTTTAGACCATCCACTAGACCAGTTTTTAATGCCAGTTTGGCGGTATCACCACCCACGGTGATGAGCTCTGAGGCAATGTTGCTGGTATAGGTATGGATAGCGTCGGCTTTGAGTTTTCGTTCACGAGTGATATCACCACTGATAACCTGCCACAGCGCCGTCAGCCAGGTCATATTCTGGGAGCGGGCTTCGGGTGACATGGAGTTTCGCATCACCGGTTCAAGTGCTGACTTAAAGGCACCTACCCGGAAGATATTGTAATTGATTTTTAACTTGTCCAAGCCGTCTTTGAAGAAGAGTCGATAGCTGCCTATACCGTGGAGATCAACTGCGCCCATGGGATTGAGGTAAATCTCTGAGGCAAAGCTCGCAAGATAGTAGGCCTTCTGCTTGTAAAAGTCCTCTGCCGCTATCACCTTTTTGCCACTCTCTTTGAAGGTGGTCAGGGCAGCACCTATGGACTGAAGCTGGTTAAGCCCAACGGAACCAAGGTCACTGAGATCCAGAAGGATAAAATTCACATTGTCATCTACGGCTGCTGCATGTATGGCATCAAGGATATCCTGAAACAGGGTTTCGTTGGCTAGAGTATTGAGTCCGAAGGTATCATTGAGTAGAACAGAGAAGGGGGCGTTGGGTTTCTTTTCCTCAACTATATTGCCTCGGAGGCTGAGCAGTAAGGCACCCGTAGTCGATCCCTGAATATCGTGTTTGGGATAGTAAGAGCGAAGGGAGGCTATGGAAAAAATTATTAGGGCGACGAAGGCGATATTGAAGGTGAACGTCCTTGCAGTAGTAAGAAACCTTCCTATCCACCTGAATATATTTAAGATAGAGGAAACCAGATCTTTCATGGGAGTTCTATGACCGCCGGGGCTAATGTTTGGGAGGGGAAAATAGCCGATGTTTTCTTCAGGCCATTGGCCCAAAAGGGTGAACCGACAAGATTATAATAAAAATTCTTTAAAAAGGAACCATACCAAGGCCCATTATGGAAGTAAATAAGAGTTTTTGATCCCATTAGTCGAAGGGCAGATCCAGCTGTACTGGAATGTTCTGAGATTTCGGCTGGAGGTTGGAGAGTGTCACTCCCAGCAATCGAATCTTTTTCCTGCCGGCATCTGTAGTGCCAAGAAGCTGGGGAATGGTATTCATGATATCCTGGAAGTTCTGGATTGGTAGGGAAAATGTGTGCGAACGGGTGATGGTTTTAAAGTCGTGGTAGCGTACTTTCAGGGTGAGAGTTGTTGCCATGATGTCTTTGGCCTTGAGGGCAAAGGCAACTTTTCGGGCCAGGGATTCTAGAATCCCCAAAATCTGTTGCATATCCAGAATGTCAGAGGCCAGAGTGGTCTCTGTGCCGATGGATTTTGAGCCCTTTTGTGGCTGTACCGGACGCAAATCCACCCCCCTCACGATATCGTAAAAGTAGCTCCCTGCCTTGCCAAAGAAGCGGCTCAATTCTGCCCTTTCAAAGCGCAACAGATCGTGGCCACAGTGAATTCCAAGGGAAGACATCTTTTTTTCGGTGACCTTGCCCACCCCGTGGAATTTACCAATGGCCAGGGATGCCAAAAATGGTCTGGCATCCCTCATACGGATGATAGTCAGTCCATCGGGTTTATCCAGATCCGAGGCAATCTTTGCGAGGAACTTGTTGTAGGAGACTCCGGCGGAACAGCTAAGGCCCACTTCATTGAATATTCTGTTTCGAATGGCTTCGGCAGTGGTGGCCGCTTGATCAATGGATGAGTGACTGTCACTGATATCAAGGA
>CAYWMZ010000190.1:0-5204 GCA_964459485.1 uncultured Desulfocapsa sp.
AGGATGGCACTCACTTCACTCGATACCTCTTCAAGCTCTCTGACTCGAGCCAGGGCCTCTTCGTTATTCCCCTGTTCATGGAGCAAGAGGATCTTTTTAGTAGTAGCATGAACTAGCCGATGTGGTTCTTCAAGCCTCTTATATGCGGGGTGATTCAGGATTACTTCATTGGTAACAGAAGTACACCACTTTCCAAGACGGCAGTGGGTGTGGTCTAACACCTCAGCGGCCTTCCAATTGTCACGCCCCAGCTGGGTATCAAGCACCCGTTTTTTAAACTTGGAATGATCATTTTTGGCAAGCTGTACGGTGGCTGCATCGGTACCGAGCCTGGAAAACGACTCGGTCTTTTCTCCCATAACGGTCATTGCCTGATTCATTTTATCAAGCACCTCGGTGATACCATCGGCAGTTTTCTGAGAACTCTCGGCAATTTCTGAAATCTGCCGACTGATCTCATGGGTGGACTGATCCTGCTGAACAAGAAGACCTGCCATCTCTCCCATGGTGACACTGACATTGTTGATACCCTCATTAATATTCTCCATCTCAGTTTCCAGCTGTCCAATAGACTCCTGACCATCTTTGACCACTATGGTGCTCTGTTTCATGGAGTCCACAACAATTGCCATGCCCTGCTGCAACTTCTCTATCTGGGCACGAATTCTTGCGGTCACATTTCCGGCCTGACCAGCCAGATCCTTTACTTCATGGGCCACAACGGCAAAGCCCTTCCCTGCGTCCCCTGCCCGGGCAGCCTCAATGGTTGCGTTGAGTGCCAGGAGATTGGTCTGTTCTGAGATATCATCGATATCCTTCACCATACCCGCAACCTGCCGTGATATATCGGCAAGCTCTCCCACGGTGGCCTCCGCCTCCTCGACGGTATCACGAATCTTTTCCATGGTTGCAGCAGAGGTCTGTACGATTTCGATCCCTTTCTCACTCATCTCCCTGGACATATTGGCATCTTCTGCGGCACCACTACTCTTTTCACTGATATCTGACACGTTGACGGCCATCTCCTGGGCTGAATCGGCGATTTCCTGACTGGTGCTTGAGATATTCTGCATATCCAGCACCAGAGGGCTGATGGTGGCCGAGGCGTTGTTGGTTCGAGCCGCCACATCAACAATTACCTGTAGATGACCGTGCATATCACAAGACAGCGTTTTTTCGGCTTCCATCTGCTTGATAGAGGTCTCCCGAAAGACTTCCAGGGTCTCGTCCATTACCATAAGTTCAGAACAGATCGAACTGGTGGCCGAACCCACATCGGTGTTGCCATCAGCAAGTTTGCGCATAACCGCTGCCATTTTCACCATATTTATGGTGAGCACAAGCACTATTACTCCACCCAGGATGAGCGACAAGGGAAGAACGGTCAACGATAGGGTGACAAGGGATCTCAATTCCGCTCCCGCCTCAACACGAGCATCTTTTGCCACGGCCAACAGATCTGAGGCCAGCCTGTCATCCACTTTTTTCAAGAGATTAATTTTGGCAGTAATGGTTTCAAACCAATAGCTGGCATCCACCCCTTCTGTCTTTCCGCTAAAGGGATAGGCAAAGGCGACCTTCCTCATTCGCTCCACCTCAGCCACATCCCTGCCAGAGACAGTCTTCCTGTAAAAATCCAACTCATCATCAGTTGCGTAGACCTTCACAAATGAGAAGAAGGCATCCTGGGCCTCCACAAGTTTTACAAAGCGAAGATAAATATCAGAATCAAACTTCCCTCGGGAAAAACCCACCGAGCCCATGGCACGCTCCAGCCCCGCACTCTCTTTTTCCTCAAGAAGAGCGATATAGGCACTTATAGCCCGATTCACCCGATAATCAGTACTGAGCGACAGGGTGCTCCGTATTATCTCCAACAGGTTGTTTATAGTGGTGGTATAATAGGCGGCAAGCTCAGGAACACTCATCTCAAAGCCATCGACCTTGTTGCGGACAGAAGACAAGCTCTCCAAAGATTCATGCATCACTGCCAGAAGCCCGGTGAGGAAATTATTAAAATCATCAGAATCGAGCTCAGCAATGCTTTTATTGAGCGCCTGCAGCCTTTCATCGCTTGCCTGCCGAATACGAGAGAGCTTAGAAGAAAACTTGGCCCCCTTACTTCCCACAAAACCAGCGGATGCTCCCCGCTCTTTTTGTAACTCGTGGATCAGGGCACTTATCTGAGGTGCCAGATGGGCCAATGCCTCAACCCGTACCAATTCAAGGGATACGGCCTTCTGATCCCGGACCATAGTCCACGAATGGAACAATGCCAGCAACACTATGGGTGCCATGGCCCCAAGAATAAGGACGCCAAAACGGATTCTTATCTTTTTCATTTACGCCTCTGCGGATAAAATTTCACCATACAGTGAAAGTGACAATTGAAGTCTATACTCTGCTCCAAAAAAATGGAACATCAAAAAATATATGCCTGATAGCTGATAGCTCAGAGATGCACAGCTGTTCGAACCCGAATGGGTTCTTCAATGCCCACATGCTTATTAAAATTAGTCAGGCTTTCGATTATGGCCCAGCTTATCCGTTGATCTTTAGGAACGAGTAAAGCCCCATTTTTTGCAATAACATCCTCATCGGCCACCATCCCGGGAACAATCTCCCGAAAGGTGACATTACGCACTTCAATTTCACTTTCCACAGGTTTTATCTGCAACAGCAGAGCCAGGATTTCAGGGCCATAGCTCCCTTCCATCCGTTTCATCCGCTTCAGCGCCCTAGAATGAGTAATATCCTGCTGCCGCAACAGGTCATAATCGATGGCGACCTTCAGAATCTGGGCCCCCAGGGCCACATCCTCATCAAGCCCCGGATCGAGATCATCATAGTTCTGAAGCTGTAGACCGATTATCTCTGACACCTTCTCCAGCCGGGGAATCTGACGCACCAGACGTGCCCCGGTTTCGGGATGTTTTCTGTAGGTCTCGTACTCTTCCTCACCCAACTCCAAGCCGGCGTGAACCTTATTGAGAATATCACTGGGCACGGTCACACAGCCGATCTGGCACATACTGGCACTGATTTCATACCGCCAGATGGGGCTGAGCTCCATGGCCTGAGCAAGTTCCTTTACCAGTGGCTTGATCCTGGGGCCCACGCTGAAGGCGGTGGCATCGGCCAGGGTCAACAACTCTGACAACATACTGACACTGCCCTTCAACGTTTTATCGAGGAGCTCTTTTTCGGCCGTGATGAGTTTGTAGTGCCGCACAGCCAGGGCCAGGGCCGGAACAAGAACTGGAGTGGAGCAGGGTTTATTGAGAAAACGAAAAACCTGTCCCTTATTCACCGCATCTGCCGCCGTTTCCTGATCAGCATTGCCGGTGAGCATCATCCGCACCGTATCCGGCCAACTCCCCTTTACCCTCTCGAGCAGCTGCACCCCGTCCATACCCGGCATCCGCATATCTGCAACAATTACGGCAAAGGGGCCCTCTTCCCTCAGAATCTTCAGGGCCACCTCACCACCCTCTGCAATGGTGATTGCAAAGCGTTTTCGCAGCTGCCGTTTGATAGACTGCAAGAGCTGAGGCTCATCATCGACAAATAGTATTTTTTCAGTCACCAGCTCCCCTTCTCACAGGAAAATGTTTCCATTTCTCTTCAAAAGACATCTGTAGTATTCTATGGCAAAGGAAGGGCATGAGTCAAGCTAGCCCCGAGGAAGGCTGACCCTGAAGGTGGTCCCCTCTCCCAACCGACTCTCCACATCAATCTCACCACCATGTTTTGCCACCACATCATGGGCTATGGCCAGGCCCTGCCCAGTCCCCCTCCCCACCTCTTTTGTGGTATAGAATGGATCAAAGATACGGGCCTGAACTTTTTCCGGCATCCCTGCACCAGTATCACTAAGACACATCTCCACCTGATCTCCCACCATTTTGGTTGTAATGCTGATACGCCCCTTCTCTCCTTCCGGGTTGGCACCCAGTTTCTCCGCAATGGCATGGGAGGCGTTCACCAGCATATTGAGTATCACCTGACCCATTTCATCACCTAAAAGCTGAATCATGGGGAGTTCGGGATCAAGATCCAGCTCCACTTCGGATACATACTTCCACTCGTTGCGAGCCACTGTGACTGTGGTACTGATTATACGATTAAGATCATGAGAAACCATTTCCCTGCTTCCGGGATGGGAAAACTCCTTCATGGCCAATACAATAGAGGTCACCCTCTGCACCCCCTCACGGGACTGAGTTACAGCCAGGGGAAGTTCTTCAGCCAGAAACTCCCAGTCAGCATCCTCCAGGGCCGTTTCCAGCTTTTCACGGATCGAGTCCGGGGCTGTGGCCATCACCTCCTTGACCTGCCCCACAAAGGCGTTGAGATCCGTGACCGCATCTTCAATAAAATCGATATTAGTACCGATAAACTGGGTGGGGGTATTGATTTCGTGGGCAATTCCAGCGGCCAGCTGTCCCACCGATTCCAGTTTCTGGGCGTGAAGCAACTGGGACTGCAGGTGCTCCCGTTCCTTCTCCACCTGATGCCGTTCGGTGAGGTCTCGTACTACCCCCTGCACCACAAGCTCATCCTTGCTGAGAAAGGGACTGAGCAACACCTCTGCCAGAAAAAGGCTGCCATCCTTGCGGCGATGCTGCCATTCAAAGAAGGTCCCCTCACGTTCCATGGCCTCCGCTATCCGTTTCCGGGCCGCCTCGGCAGAAGGCACCCCGTCAGGCTGCAGTTCCGGAGAGACATCGGCAGGGTGAAGCTGTAGAAATTCTGCTTTTTGGCTATAGCCGAAGAGCTCCAGGGCAGCCTTGTTACAATCCACAAAACCGTTCTGGGTCGTGACCACAATGGCATCGAGGGAAGATTCAAAGAGTCGTTCATACTCTTCCTGCTGTCTTTTGCGCACCGTTACGTCCCGGGCAATATAGACCGAACCAATCAGAGTTCCATCGGGATCGTTATAGGGCACCGTGGTAACATCTATGTAGGCATCCAGTTGCGGATCAAAAAACTCCACATTGTGCTCCTGACCATCTGCCATGGTCTGGGAATGCGGACACTGATCATGGAGATCGTTGTCACAGTGAAAACAGTGAAAATTTGCCGGTTCCCAGGGCACATCGGAAGGATTCCCAGAGAAATGCCCCATCGCACGATTGCTGCGAATAACGCTGTGCTCTCCATCGAGCAGGACTATCATGTCGGGCATGGCATCCACGGTG
>CAYWMZ010000191.1:0-5198 GCA_964459485.1 uncultured Desulfocapsa sp.
TTATCTCTTCTCTATTTCTTTAATAAAAGCCTGATTGATTGTCAAAAGAAAAAAAATTACTCCCACTTTTTTCCATGGAAAGCTATTGAACAGAACCCTTTGTTATCACGCTTTTATAGCAATAAAATGACACACACCATAATTGAATCGTCATTCAGAAACAAGAGCAAACTTTTTTTCTGAGAAAAAAAAGTACTCTTTGCCCGACACCCACTATCTGCGAAGTTTGAGATCCAAAAGGATCCTCGAAAAACCGAGGGATTGCAAGAGGTGAATAATTTCGATACGCACAGGAGAATCTACCATACGCAGTGAATCTTCCTTGGTCAGTTCAAGGATGACATCAGCTCCCTGCGGTTTTATTCGGCACCCCTTGAAATCACGACTCAAAAGAAAGGCTTCACAACGTTCCACTAATGCCAAAACCTCGGCCTCAATGGGCACTCCGGCTCTAATTCGGGTGGCAAGACAGGAGTTGGACGCCTTATTGTGATTGCTCAAACCAAAGGATTTCACCAAGACCCTGATCTCCTTTTTTTCAAGGCCAACATCAAGGAGGGGAGTCTGTACCCCTAGTTCATGGATGGCACGAAAGCCGGGACGCCCCACTTTAAGATCATCAACATTACTACCATCTAGCAGAACTGTTGCGGGGCCTTGTTCAAAATGGTCTTGAAAGGCCTGATACGTCCTCTTCTTACAGAAATAACAGCGATCAGGAGTGTTGGCGATAAATTCGGGCCATATCAGGGGATGCAGTTCAATCTCAATACGTTGCGAATCGGTCACCTGCAACTCATCGAGGATTGCCCAGGCTCCCTCCCTTTCTCGGGCAGTGACCAGTTCAGAGAGACCACGAAGCACAGGTACCTCAGGCCCCAAGGCCTCCCGGGCCGCATAGAGAAGCAGTGTAGAATCCACTCCACCAGAAAAGGCCACGGCAACCCTGCCATAATCCTTTATGGTATCGAGCAAAGATCCATACTTATCGTTAATGGTATCTATGGGGTACTCCCTTATTCCCGGCTGGGATCTGGCAACAACTCTGCCGGCTGATTGAGAAGAAATTTTCCTTCAATTATCCATTCTTTAAGCGTTTCGGCGATCTCCCGGGCCATGGGAAGGCTGGACAGGGGAGCAGTGGGCACCTTCTTGCCGTTAACCTCTATTATTCCACTTTTGAGTTGGGAATAGCTCACCTCACCATAGGTCCGACTAATCCCATTGGAATAGTCATAGCCATAGTCGATGACCTGGGTGAAGAGTTCCGCATCGGAGACCCCGGTATATGCGGCCATCTCTGCATTTAAGATGGGGATGGGCACCCCAACTCCAACGGCCATGGTATTCCCATAACCAAGGATGGATATCCCGCGCACATACCTGGAAGACATCTGTTTCAACTCACCCTGAACCATAATTGTGCCAGCAGGCCGAACGGGGGTACCGTTTTCTTTTCGGGGTGCCCTCGGGTTATGCTGGGTACCGTGACGGGTAACGTATCCGATACCACCTCCAAGAAAGATCCTGGTTCCGATACCGATTGTTTTATAGTGGGGATCATTAAAGAGGGGACTGAGTTCTCCTGCACTGCAATAGTTGGCATTGCGACAGCCGGGCTTTAAGGTACCCATATAGGTATGGACAGTTTTCTCAGAGAGATTCACGGCACAGTTATAATTCTGATATCCATTCCGTGGATTGCAGAGAAAGGCATCGGGCAGTTCATCCAGGGTGAATTCTTTTTTCATCTTGCGTGCAAGATAACAGTCCGTACCATAGGCCTTGGCCTCCAGGAATACTTTTTTCCCGGCCAGAAGATCCTCGATGACATGACCACCGCCATAACGGAATTCTCCAGGGTACACTTTATTGAGCGGATCATCCTCCACCGGTTCGGTGGCCCCGATAAAACAGTCAACCGCTGCAAGCCCTGCGTAGGCAGAAACTTTATTAATCCAAACCTTTGAAGCCTTAATAGTGGGAGTCATCTGGCCAAAATTAATAAAGGCCCCGGAGGAACACATGGGAGAAAAGGTACCCGTGGTCACGACATCAACTTCCCGGGCAGCACCTTCAGCCCCCTTGGTCTTGACAATTTCCACCATCTCTTCGGCAGTGACGATCACGGCCTCTCCGGCCTTGATTCTGGCGTTAATTTCTTCGTAGGTCTTCTGTACGGGTGTCTCGCTCATGGGCAGTTATTCTCTTTTTATGGAACTTTTCTATAATGTTACATTGCTATGCTTCTGGAAGCTAAATATGACCGAATTTGGAATATATCTCGGCGGGGGTGCTAATTCCAGTCATTTTTTACAACTTGACATACTTTTTTCTTTACCCTACATTCTTCGGACTAGACATCCTGGAAACATTCAGTAACCTTTATAGCCCCAATCCATCAGAGGATAGCCCATGGCCAACAGTCTCACTCCGGTTCGCGAAGGAATCGATAAAATCGACAATACCATTCTCGAACTTCTTAAAGAACGCCTTGCTTTAGCCAAAAGTATCGGTCAGTTAAAAAATGAAAGTAAACGTGCCAAGTGGGATCCCCTTCGGGAACGCCAGATATATCAGCGTTTGACGGAGTTGAACGAGGCTGTGTTTCCGGACAAGGCCCTGCACTCAATTTTTCACGAGATCATCACCACTTGCCGACTCTCGCAACAGAAGATTGCAGTCTCCTACCTCGGCCCAGAGGCCACATTCACCCACCTGGCGGGAGTCAAGTATTTTGGCCATTCCGCAGACTATGTCTCCATGGAATCCATTGCTGATGTCTTTTCAGAGGTGGAAAAAGGACGAACCCAGTATGGAATCGTTCCCGTTGAAAACTCCATAGAGGGTGCTGTGTTTTCCACCCTTGATTCCTTTATGAAGTATAGAACCAAGATATGTGGTGAGGTACGCATGGAAATCACCCATAACCTGGTATGTCAATCTGGAGATATCAACGATATCCAAACAGTGGCCTCCCACACTCAGCCCCTGGCCCAGTGCCGGGAATGGCTGCGTAAGCACCTGCCATCCTGCCCCACCCTCCCTATTTTCTCCACAGGCGCGGCGGCCCAGATGGCCGCCAAAAACCCCAACATCGGAGCCATTGCCTCTTCCCTTGCCATCAAAACCTACGACCTTCAGATTGTGGTAAAGGGTATAGAAGATTATCGGGGCAACACCACCCGGTTTCTGGTCATTGGTAAGGAGTCTCCCTCCCCAAGCGGCTGCGACCGCACCTCCCTGCTCTTAGGACATATGGACAGGCCGGGTGCTCTCAATGAGATCTTAAGTGTCATCGCCCGGGCCGGAATTAATCTGGCAAAAATTGAATCCCGTCCCATAAAGGGAAAACAGTGGAAATATCTCTTCTTCCTCGACCTCATGGGGCACATAGAAGATGACAATATCAAAGACTGCTGCAAGACCTTAAACGACCTCTGTTCCTACTTTGAATGGCTCGGATCGTATCCCCGTGCCGATGATTCATCCGCCGATGCGTGACATCTGACCACTGCAGTTGATCTGATCCTCAGCTAAGGTATGTCCCTTGGGTTTATCAAGGATGGTCTGGGTGATCAAGGATCGGATCTCATCATCCGATGCCCCCTTACGGAGCATGCTCTTCAGATCCGCCTCCCTGTCGTGAAGGAGGCAGGCTCTGAGCCTTCCGGCAGAGGTGAGGCGTAGACGATTGCAGGTGTCACAGAAATGATGACTGATGGGGCTAATAAAGCCAACCCGCCCCTGTAAACCATCATCCGTTGTCAGCGAGTAGACCCGGGCCGGGCCATCCATCTTCCGTCCCGGCAGTGGTTCCAAGGTTCCCAGAGCCCCTATACGCTTCTGCAAATCCTTTGAGGATATATAGGAGGCCTCATTCCAGGTGGAGTGATCCCCCACCGGCATAAATTCGATAAAGCGAACCTGATACGGCTTTTTCAGGGCCAGACGTGCAAAATCCACAAATTCATCGTCATTGACCCCTTTCATGGCCACAACATTCAGTTTCACATCAAAACCCATCTTCTCGGCAGTCTCTATTCCCTGCCACACCCGCGCAAACCGATCCAATCCGGTGATTTTTTGAAAACGCTCTGGACGCATAGTATCCAACGAAATATTCAACTTGCGAATACCCGATTTATAGAGGCCTTCCGCCTTTTCGTGAAGAAGGACACCGTTGGTGGTAAGACGTATCTCATTGAGACCATCAATACGGGACAAAGATTCTATAAAGTCCATCACACCACGCCGCACCAGTGGTTCCCCTCCGGTGAGGCGAATTTTATTCATGCCCATACCCACAACCAGACCGACGATACGCAGCAATTCCTCAAAACTGAGCAGATCCTCATGTTGCAAAAGCTGCAAGCCCCCCTCCTCTTCTTCAGGCATGCAGTACACACAGCGAAGGTTGCAGCGATCGGTGAGGGAAAGGCGAAGGTAAGATATGGTTCGTGAAAACATATCAACCAGGCCGTGGCTGGATATTTCAGGTTCTCTTTTCTCGTTCATCATTCTCTACTTATTCGATATATTATCGATATCTCCATCAGCTATTGTTCCCAAGCAGAGGATAAAGACCTTTGAAAATCCTTACTGACAGTGAAGCGACGCCAATGAAACAGGGCGCCCGGGACTGGAGCATTGACTTTGGGGTGAAGGACTAATATAGTGGCATCCTCTTACCCCGATTAAGCCTTTTCTGCCAGCAGTTATTTTTTCTGTTGACATGAGTTTAACCAAAGAACAGCAATCAAACCCCATGCTCACCTTAGGAATAGAAAGCTCCTGTGATGACACTGCCGCCGCCGTATTGCGTGATGAGTCCACCCTGCTCTCATCTGTTATCAGCAGTCAGGATCAGATCCACACCCGGTTTGGCGGAGTAGTACCTGAACTGGCGTCACGAAGTCACTTGGAAGCAATCGTTCCAGTGGTGCGCGAGTCCCTGAACCAGGCCCAAGTTTCCCTCCAGGATATTAATCTTATTGCTGTCACCCAAGGGCCGGGACTTATCGGTTCTCTGCTGGTGGGATTCTCCTATGCCAAGGCCCTCTCCTACGTCAGCAAGATCCCCTATGTGGGAGTTGATCATATGGCAGGCCATATCCTTTCGGTTTTCCTGGAAAGCAAGCAACCGTCATTTCCCTACATTTCCCTTGTGGTTTCGGGTGGGACCAGCTCCATCTACC
>CAYWMZ010000192.1:0-5176 GCA_964459485.1 uncultured Desulfocapsa sp.
CCCCCAGAATGGGCATTTGGGTTCATGGCAGAATGCCGCCAGATGATCCTCCACAAGCACGTCGCCCGGTGCTATCAGGGCCACAGCGGTGGCCCCAGTATGGAGGGCAAAATTCAGCAATTCTTTTTTTCCAGTTTTAGGCATAGTGTGGCTGACTCTTATGTATAGTCTGATACAGGGTACAGGCCAGATCGTTCTCATTTCTCCCGTAATAAAGACGGCTTGGACAGTCGCCGGGGCATTGTTTGTTAAGCTGGCAATCAGGGCATTTTTTACTGTTAAGATGGATTTTTGTCAATGGTTGCGGTTTAGGTATATCTGGTGAGAACACTGTTCCCATGGCAAACATTGGATCATACATGGTCTGGCTGCACGGGTAAAGTGAACCATCTGGTGTGACAGCCAGGCTTTGTCCTGCAGCAGCTCTACAAAATTTTCTGTTTGTTTTTCTTTTCTTGCCAAGGTGACAGATATCCATCTCCCTCAGGCGGATGGGATTGGATCTTCGACTGTTTATTTGCTCAAGCATCTTAACAAGTGCTGTAATTCCCTGTTGCAGCTTTTGGGGCAATGGTGCAAGCAATGCCCGACCACGGAGTTTGTTCACCAGCAGATCGAGGCCAATCCCCCGACAGGATGCAAAGCCGGAGAGCATCAATGCCAATGTATCAAGATGCGCCACATTATCAGCGGTGACTACTGTGGTTACCCGAAAAGGGATTTGATGTGCTTCAAGCAGGTGCAGTCCACACAGAGTATCGTCTATCCTACCTCGCACAGAATCATGGATAGCTGGTATCCCGTCAAGACTCACCCCCACCTCAATGGAATATGTTGTGAATAATTTGATCAACTCCGGGGTGAGCAAACTAGCGTTGGTCTGGATAGCCAGAGTAATCTTTCCCGACACCGCCCGGCACTCTTTTCCAACCTGCTCGATTAGTTCCGGTACAAGTGTTGGCTCGCCGCCAGTGATTTGCACATGGCAGGAGCCTGCATGTGGCAGCATTGCCAGGGCGGTTGTCAAAATATTGCTGTCCATGTCTCTGCCCCGGCTTTCTGCTGCCAGATAGCAGTATCTACAGCGCAGATTACAACGGCTGGTCAGGGCCAGAATCAGATAACGTAATTCCATCAGACAAATATTTTTTTCTGCCGCTGTATAATAAACCAGATAATCACAGGGCTGCCAATGAGCGCTGTCACAGCATTTAAGGGGAGGATCGTAGCCTGGCCTGGGAGCTGGGCCACAATATCTGCAAACAGTGCCACAAGGCCGCCCAGAATGGCCGTAATCGGCAGCAGGCGGCGATGGTCAGATGTTCCGGCAACTACCCGGCCAAGATGGGGCACAGCAATGCCGATAAACCCTATGGGGCCGCAATAGGCGGTAACGCATCCCACAAGAATTGCGGTTAAACAGATAACAACTAATCGCACAGAGAGATAATTCAATCCCATGGAGCGGGCATAATCTTCACCCAACAGCAGACCATTTAATGACTTACCCACCAGTAGGCAGGCAAGTATGGAAACAAGCAGCACGGGCAGAAAAATCTGCATCTCATTCCAGGTGATATTAGCAAACGAGCCAAATGTCCAAGATAGATACGCCTGTACCATTTCCGGGCGACTAAAATGAATAAGCACCGACACTACGCTGGACAGGGCAAAACCGCCCAAAATCCCAATAATCAGCAAAGTCATCACATCTCTCACCCAGCGGGCAGCAATGAGAATGGCCAAAAGCACCATGAATGCACCAAAGGCGGAAGCTGCCACTAAAAGCATATTACCGCCAAGACCAAGCCCTTCCACAAGCCGTGCGCCCCTATGGCTTATGGCCGTTCCCAGCACCACCAGTGCAACCCCCATGGATGCGCCCGAGCTAATCCCAAGCACAGACGGCCCGGCCAGTGGATTGCGAAATAAAGTCTGCATCATCAAACCGCTCAGGGAAAGAGCAGCTCCGGCAAAACAGGCTGTTAAGGCCTTGGGCAGGCGAAAAACCATGATAATGGTTTGCCAGCTTGCTTTTTTGGGTGTGTGGCCCAGTAAAACAGTAAGTACCTGATCCGGAGGGATGGAGACCGTGCCTGTGCCCAGATCAAGGATAAAAGCGGCGGCTGTCAGAAGGCAGAGAATCATCAGAAGAGAGCGAAGAGAAGTCATTGCAGTTTTTTATAATAGTAGAGTTTGTGCTCTTCCAGCAGACCAGGATGAAAAATGCAAATCAGATCAGCCAGAATAATATCAGGGTTGACCATGCCTGACTCCCAGTAGTCATTGGCGTTTGCATCATTGACCCGGCCGATGCGGTTATAAAGTTTTTTCTCACGTATTGATCGGAAATCAGCCATGCGTGGAGCTGATCGTTCAGCCTGTTCAAGACTTGTCCAGATGCCGGTATTGACCCAGAACTCGGCCTCCCGTGCCCGGTCATACACCATTTCAATATCCATGGGCATTGAGCCCTTACCCGATAAATCCTTCCAGATATAGTCGGCTCCGGCATCACCAAGAAAACGGGCAGCAAAACTGTTTCCCTGGGCCACATGCCAAAGTCCAGAAAAAGGTGTATTGGTGAGCACTGTTGGGCGATGGCTTACCTTTTTTGTGAGTTCACAGAGGTGCAGGTATTTGTGTTCCATGGCATTAAAGATGCGCTCAGCCTCTGCACCTTTATCAAAAAACAGTGCCACAAATTTGAGCCATTCCGCACGCCCAAGGGGATGCTCCTCCATGTATTCAGCATTGATAACCACTTTTAACCCGGCTTCAAGCAGCTTGGGATGGGCATCCCGAAAAGTCCCGGTTCCATAGGTGAGAATCAGCTCCGGATTGAGATCAAGAATCTTCTCCACCCGCAGGTTGGAGCCAATACCCACTGCTGCAATTTTGCCCTGTTTGATAGCTCTGCGAACAGAAGGTGTGTAGACCCGGTCTGGAGTTGAAAATCCCACCAGGCGATCAACCAGACCAAGCACATCCAGAAAAGCCAAATGGGTCGTGGACAGGGAGACAAGGGAGCGTACCGGAGTCTCTATTTGCTGGCATCCCTGATATTTTTTACTGATCTGGGCATCCACCGTACGCCCTCTGGGAACCAGCAGATAACAAAAATCCGTCTTGGCTTGCGGCCATGGATTATGCACAGTAAGCAGCGTCCCCTCAGCACGATATTCCACGCTGAACCCTTTGGCATAGCGGACAGTCGTTTGCTGTTTTTCCGCCAAAGCGGGCTGAAAAAGGAAACACAAAACCAGATACAGTGAGGATATGATAACAATACAAGCGTTTACCACAATACAGTCTCCAAGGCTTTTTTCTGGGTGGATATTTTTCCCTGCCATACCTCAAGATCAGTAAAGGTAAACTCAAACACAACGTGACCCGGTTCAATCAGCTCAAAGAGTCTGCCAATTGCCGGGTTTGTAAATGGATTATGGGGATCAATCCTGCCCACATGCTTGCGTGCTGCTGCAAGCTGCTGCCAGAAATCTCCATGTATATTTGGCTGTACGGCTTGCCGACTCTGCATAATATAGTTACCGCTCAGGCTACAAGTGAGATGTATGGTGTGTATCTCCTGTACCAGACTGCCCATTTGCTGTACCTGTGTGAGTAGATATTCAATGGCGGCGTATTCATCAATGTTGCGGCCATTGCTGCAGTTAAGCAGATGGCCGGTATCAAGCACTATGCCGCAGTTATCATACTTGATCTGGTTGCGAAGATAGTCATACTCCTGGGCGTTTTGCATGGTAAACGATCCTGGCCACCAGAGGTTTTCAAAGAGCAGCATACCGCTAAAACTGCTCTGGGCAAGAGACTCGTTGAGTATCTCTGCACACATATCAAGCGTCTCCTGCCAATGCCAGGGAAACTGCCAATCATAGATGTTTTCCAGGTTGCATTGCACAGGATGGAACACCACATAGCTGCAGTCAAGCGTGTGGGCGAGATTAAACTGCTGAGTATAGAGATCCTGTATCCATTTCCGGGTGGTTCCCCCATAGAAGCGTTGTACATTTTCCATACTGCCAAACATTTTGAGTAATCCTTTCCGGTTCTCTTTCCAAATATGTTCGAGGAAGACCAAAAAACGCAGATGCAGTCCCTGGATTAATTCTTTGGGAATTTTCTCAAAGGAATAGTTCCCCACTGGCAGCAGCTCCAGACCATCAAATCCCTGATTATGGACAAAGGCCGAAACTTTTTGCCAGTCATCATTAAAGAGCTGCGGATCTCCGGCATGGGTTGAGAAATTCAGTAGTTTTTTTATTTTCATCTCTATTTACAGATTTTTTCTGTTACGGGCCATTTATCCTGAAAGCCGAGAGCCATGGCCTGCCAGCAAAGCAAGAGGAAGGCTGAATTGTCTTTTATCTTCATCTCCTGCCCAAGTTTTTCACGGTAAACCTGCATGTTATCAAATCTGAGGCTGATGGAGCAGGCCACCTGGGCAGCCGCTGCTGCCATAACCTCACTGCGACATGATTCCGGCAAGATGCCCCAGGAAAGTTTATCCTGCAAATGCACCATTGCCGCAACCGCTGCCACCGTGAGCGGATCTCTGAAGATGCTCCCACAGTTGTTGTGAAAAATTTCTGCCTGTTCCGGCCTGAGATTCCCGACTATGCCTTGGGTCATGGCTGCTGTGTCGCAACCAAACCGTTCCAGATGAATTTTTGCACTGCATTGCCCCTGTGGGCTGAGATTGTTCTGTTTGGCAAGGGTTTCCTTTACTCCCTCCATGACCGTAAGCCCGATCAGCTCACCCAATTTCCCATGCTTTCCGGCCCAGCTCAGACGAAAAGCATCTCTGTCAGGAGCGGAAACTATGATCTGGTCGGTTCCGGTACCGGTTGCAAGCCCGTCAGAATACCGGGAACTCACCGCAAGCTCCTGTAGTGCCGCCGTCTTGGCCTCAGTTGCCATAATAACTGTTCTGGTAATTGCAGCTTTGGTGAGGGGGTGGCTGATAAAAAGCATGATGTTAATGGTACCTGGGGCAGGCTCATCTGTTTTCTCCTTACTTTCCAGCCGTTCAAATCCGTCTGCGGTTTCAAAAACAGAGGCTGGGTCCCCTGCCCGACCTGCATTGGTCTCCACCCCACCGGTAACAACGGCTGCCACCTCAAGATTTTGATATGTTTTTCGGACAAAGGCCGCA
>CAYWMZ010000193.1:0-5160 GCA_964459485.1 uncultured Desulfocapsa sp.
GGTGAAGAGATCCGGCTGAATGGTATGAAACCCAATAGGATTACTGAAAAGGGCATGGCCAGGACATTTCAGAATATCCGGCTCTTTCCTACCATGAGTGTCCTTGAGAATGTAATGATAGGTCGTCACTGCCGAACCAAAGCCCTGATCCTGGGTGCGATTTTTCGTAATCCGGCAACCCGGCGAGAAGAGGAAGGGATTGTCCAGGACAGTTATGATATTTTAAGAAAAGTTGGCCTTGCGGATCAGGTGAATGAAGAGGCTAGAAACCTCTCCTATGGTGCCCAGCGTCGTCTGGAGATTGGCCGGGCATTGGCCACTGAACCGTTCCTGCTACTGCTCGATGAACCGGCAGCAGGAATGAATCCTCAGGAAACAGAAGAGCTGGTGGCCCTGATTCGTTCGATCTGTAAAGAGGGGCACTCCATCTTGCTTATTGAGCACGATATGAAACTGGTGATGAGTCTGTCTGATCGGATTTTTGTGATGGATTATGGCAAGAAAATAGCCGAGGGCACTCCCCAGGAGGTTCGGAATAATCCGGCTGTGATCAAGGCCTATCTTGGAGAGGATGTCGATGCTTGAGTTACGAAATGTCAATGCAGCCTATGGAAACATACAGGTTTTGCATAATATTGATCTTGTTATTAATAGTGGAGAGATTATAACTCTGATCGGTGCTAATGGTGCGGGGAAGTCAACGACCCTGATGGCCATCTCCGGTATCGTGCCGCTGCGCTCCGGGAAGATTCTCTTTGAAGGGGAGGCTATTCATAAGCTTGCTCCTGAAAAACTGGTGGCCAAGGGCATATGTCAGGTACCAGAAGGACGACATATCTTCCCAGAACTCACGGTTCAGGAAAATCTCGACCTGGGCGCATTTTTGCGAAATGACAGTGACGGAATCAAGGAAGATCTGGACTATGTCTTTTCCCTCTTCCCCATCCTCGCTGAAAGACGGGGACAGGATGGCGGCACGCTCAGCGGTGGGGAACAGCAGATGTTGGCCATGTCGAGGGCACTAATGGCACGTCCCAAACTGTTACTGCTGGATGAGCCATCCATGGGGTTGGCCCCTTTAATTATTAAACAGATTTTTGAAATCGTCAAAAAAATTAATAAAGAGCACAATACAACAATCTTTCTGGTTGAGCAAAATGCCAATCAGGCCCTGCATATTGCCGATCGTGGCTATGTTATCGAGAATGGAGTGATTACCATTAGTGACAGTGCAGAGAATCTGCTATTAAATCAGGATATTCAGAAGGCCTATCTGGGGATATGAGTTTCTGGGAGTTTTATCTGGAGAGATACATGAGTAAGGATATGAAAATATGAAAGCAGGTGTTATAGGTGTTGGATATCTCGGTAAGTTTCATGCCCAGAAGTACAGGGACATGGAGGGTGTTGAGCTGGTGGGTGTGGCAGATGTGGATCCTGAGGCAGCAGAGTCCATAGCTAAAGAAAATAATTGTCGTGCCTTCACCGACTACCGCGAACTTTTGAAGGAAGTAGATGCCGTGTCAGTTGTAGTTCCGACCACTTTTCATCATGCTGTTGCCCTCGATTGCATTGAAGCCGGGGTGGATATGCTTATGGAAAAGCCCATTACCACTACTGTGGCCGAGGCGGACGATATTATCAGACGGGCGGCAGAGCGTGACCTCATTCTCCAGGTGGGGCATCTGGAACGCTTTAACCCCGCGGTCGAGGCCATGCTTCCCTCACTCACTGTACCGGTCTTTATAGAATCCCAGCGCATATCTACCTTTAAAAATCGTGGAGTGGATGTGGATGTGGTACTGGATCTTATGATCCATGATATAGATATTATACTCAATATTATAAAATCGCCCCTTGAGACCATACACACAGTAGGGGCTCCTGTGGTGACAGATTTCACCGATATTGCCAATGCCAGACTGATATTTGAAAACGGAGCCACGGCCAACGTCACCGTGTCTCGAATTTCACGCACCAATACCAGAAGAATGCGTATCTTTCAGCCTGGATCCTTTATTAATGTGGATTTTGCCAATCGTAAGGTGATGACCATGCATCTCAAAAAGGGCCAGTTTCAGGAAAATGGCATGCCCAAACAGGAGATCGTGGTGAGTTCCTTTCCGGAAGGAGATGCCCTGAATTCTGAGATCCTCCACTTTGTTGAAAATGTGCGGCATAGAAGTGCACCGTTGGTTTCCGGTCAGCAGGGACGACGTGCTCTGGATGTGGCCCTGCAGGTTATCGAACAGATTAAAGAGCATCAAAAACTCGGGGTATACGCCGAAGATATGTCAGGAAATTATTAGCAGCTTCTTCTATTGTCCGTATGGTTCCAAGCTATCGTTACAAAGTTTGCAGGCCTTTCAATCCTTTTTCAGCTGAGACTGTAACTGTTCAGTCTTCCAAGCACGGTATCAAGAGGCTCCATGAATACGAATGTGATGATTCTGGCCGGTGAGGCCTCCGGTGATCTCCATGGTGCCCGCCTGGTATCTGCCATGCTGGCGCAACGCCCGGAACTCTCATTTTCAGGAATGGGTGGGCATGAGCTTAGGGGTATTGGCGTCGATGTCCTCTTTGATAACAAGAAGATTGCTGTGGTGGGACTTGCTGAAATAATCACCCATCTCCCGGATCTTCTTGCCGCACAAAAGGTTCTTCGTACGGCAATGGTCAACGAAAAACCTGCTCTTCTTATCCTCATTGATTTTCCTGATTTTAACCTCATGCTTGGCAAGTACGCCAAAAAACTTGGTATACCTGTTTTTTATTATATAACTCCACAAGTATGGGCCTGGCGTTCTGGCAGGGTGAAAACTATCGCTGCACGAGTTGATAGAATTGGGGTAATTCTCCCATTTGAGGAACAGTTTTTTCGCAAGCGAGGACTAAAGGCTCAATATGTGGGGCATCCGCTCCTAGACTCGGTAAAGACATCCATGGATCGGCAACACTTTTGTCGCCAGCATCAGGTGGATTCACAGAAACTCTGTATAGGATTGCTGCCTGGCAGCAGAAAGAAAGAGATTGCCCGATTGCTTCCGGTGCTGCTGCAAAGTGCGGCGTATTTGCAAAAAAGTCAGTCAGGTAAGGGGGAATTAGTCTTTCTTATTCCCCTGGCCTCCACCATCAGCGAAGAGGATTTGCGCCAAAACGGATTGGATGAGTATGGGGCAGAACTCGATATTCGTCTTATCCGAGAAGACCGTCACGATATGATGGCCGCCTGTGATGCAGCAGTTGTGGCATCGGGCACCGTTACCCTTGAGATGGCACTTCTGGATACCCCCATGCTTGTTATCTATAAGGTATCAAACTTTACCTACCGCATGGGGAAGATGCTGGTGAATAAAGATCTGAAACACTTCTCCCTGGTAAATCTCATTGCCGGTAGAGAGGTGGTTCCAGAACTTCTTCAGGATGAGGTGAACCCGGAACGTATTGGATCTGAACTGGCTGCCCTGCTCTTTGATACCAAAAGAAGGGCGACTATGTTGCAAGGCTTAAAAGAGGTGCGGCAGCGAATGGGCAAGCCCGGGGCCTCCCAGAAAGCCGCAACACTTGCCTTGGAACTTCTCTCTTAATCTCCAATCGTTAGCCTTTGTCAGGCAGCTGCCATATTAATAAGAAACGCAGGTCGTAGTTCTCGTGGTACCTGGTAGGATGTCATGCTTCCGCTGAAGGGGGAGTTGAAGGCCATTTTCCAGGCACAGAGATGCAGGTCGTAGTGGCCCCGTATCTTCTCTCCATATTTGGGGTCTCCAATCACCGGATGGCCCAATTCAGCTAGATGTCTCCTGATCTGATGCAACCTACCGCTGTGCAGTTTGATATCAAGTATGCTGTTCTCCTTGGTCTTACCAGGAAATCTTGTGAGGATTTCAGTGTGTGCCGGCCTGTCGTCGATGGCTGTGGTCAGTTGTAAACCCTCCTTGGGGATGTCTGGGCGGCCTGCCACTTCGGCATAGTATCTTTTTTCCATGGCATCCTCCTGAAACATCTTGGAGAGCAGCATTGCAGCGTTGCGGTTATGGGCCAGGAGCAAAAGTCCTGATGCCTCACGGTCCAGCCGGTGGATCAGTTTGTAATCGATCTCCCGATTGGCCTTCTCAGCTATGCGCAGCAGGGAGCAGTGATCCCCGTAGTGGGTTCCCTGACTAAGAAGCCAGGGTGGTTTGAACCAGACACTGTAATCCTCGTAACTGGCGATAACAACGGGTTGAGGTGGGCTCTGGGACAAGACAGTAGGATCGTAAAAAAGCTGGATGTTATCACCCGCCTTCAGCTTAAATTTTGCTTTGCGCAGACGCCGTTCCTTGGTGCCAGGCCGTACAAGCCACACCGCTCCTTTGGCCATGGCGTGTTTGATCCGCTCTTTGGGCAGACCTGAGGCATCTGTGAGTAGCTGACTGGCTATTGCCGGAGCTTCAACGATTAGCTTGCAGTGGACCTGATTCTGTTTATTTTCCAAAATTACACACCGGGTATTGGCAGCGTTTGCAGTTTCTACACAGCCCTCCATGTCCCATACGCGCAAATTCCTCACGACCAATACGTTCTCCTGTGAGAATACGTGGCAGGATCAGATCAAATACAGTGATATTGTGGAACATGCCGCAGGCGGGCAGGCCGAGTACCGGGACATCCCCGATGCGACCACTCAAAAACATGGCCCCCGGTAGAACAGGAGTACCGTACACACAGTCGCTTGCCCCTGCATGCGCTATCCCCATGCGGGTAACATCATCAGGGTCAACGGACATACCGCCGGAGGTGATAATAAGATCAGCACCACCGGAGATGGCCTCTGTTATGGCATCCCCAATGGTTTCGATATCGTCTGGGGCAAAGGTGACAGAGATAACCTCGGAACCAATGGCCTGAAGCTTCTCCCGCAGAACATTTTCAAATTTATCCTTAATACGGCCGTGAAAGACTTCGTTGCCGGTGATAATCAGCCCGGCCCTGGCCTTACGCAACTCATGAACCGCCACAACGGGAGTTGCTTCCCTGGCAATGGCTGCGGCCTCTTCAACCAGGTTACGCTCTGAGAGGAGAGGGATCAGGCGGGTGGCCGCAATGGTCTCTCCTTTCTTGACTGGGGTGTTGGTCTGGAGGGTGGTACACATCACCACTCCCAAGAGATTGAAGCGGTAC
>CAYWMZ010000194.1:0-5135 GCA_964459485.1 uncultured Desulfocapsa sp.
CTCAAGGAGTAAATCTTGCCACCCGGACTGCCTCACTGTCTTTACCGTGAGTAGATCACGCAGGGGATCTCTCAGCGGATCTAGTGTGGCTACAGGGAACACCAAATCAAATGTACCCGTAAGATTTCCAACATTAATCTGAAAACGACCGGCCAAGACATCGGCATCGGCCTCTGCAATGGAGACTAATCGTGAGTTAGATTCAACCTTTACAATGGATGACTCAAGCTCAATCACTTGGGTAAATGATTTGTCGATATCATTACAGGCCTGAATCATAGAGGATTTGAGGACATTAAGTTCAATGGTTGTCGGTTTCCGATCCGGTTGTAGGGGGGCAATCTCATTTGAGGCACCCAGCATTATTTCAACAAGAGAAAAACAGAGCTCTGAATCAAAGACCATAAGAGCACCGTTTTTAAGTGGATCAAGACTGAGAACACCGATGGCTCCGGCATCCTTTTGAGAAATCAAATATTCCTGGAATTCAAGGGTGTTGATCTCTGTTCTGGTTATCGTAACTGTACGTTGTAATTGATTAGTGAGACTGATCCCGTAGTTAGAGGCAAAATTGTCTAGAATGATATCGAGATTTGGGATCCGTTGCTGGCTCTCAGTGGACCCTGCCATCTGAAAGAGATTGAGGGTGGAAACATTGGTCTGGAAATGTGGATCGTTATCTCCTGCAAGATCGGTGGTGACCTTACCACTTTTGATGGCCTGCAGGAGTTCAGCGATCTGCTCTTTGCTAAGGATAGGTTCCACTGTTCAGCCTCTGTCCTATTGAACCACAAAATCGGTGAAATAAATCGCCTTCACTTTACCACTCTGAAGGAACGAATTGATTTTACTGATCAACTCTGCCTTAAGTTGCTTTTTGCCCTGCAAATCCTGAAGCTCTTCAAAGGTTTTATTTCCAACAAGCAGGAGAATTGCATCACGAATCTGTGGCATACGTTTTGTGGCTTCATCCAATGATTCCTGACGACTTAGCTCTAGGGTGAGAGAGGCCTTGACGTAATGTCGATCTTCCTCACTGATAATATTGACAATAAACTCCTTGATCTCAAGCATTGGCCCTATCTCAGTACTCAGGGTGATTTCAGGAACAGGTACATCCAGCCCTGGATCCACTTCTTCTTTGTCAACAGGTTTTGGTTTTAGAAAGAAAAAGGCGGCACCGGCTATAATCAAGAGGAGCAGTATTCCTACCCCAATAATGATGAAAAGTTTTTTCTTGCTCCCACCACCTTCTTCAGCATCATTTTCATCTGTTTTTTTCTTATCGTCTTTAGCCATTACGGTATCCTTGTTCTTTTAAAGAGGTAATTCTCCGGCCCTTGCTCCATTTGAGCTTAGGCCAAGCTTGTTATTAGTACGGAGGACAAAATCTACCCTGCGGTTTTTTTGCATGTTTGCAGCGCTGGTGTTTGGAACAATGGGTCTGTCGGGGCCATAGCCTATGGCTGCCATTCTATCCAGTGGCAAGAGATCACTTTTTTTGAAAAATCGCATCACGGAAACAGCTCTTTCTACGGACAGGTTCCAGTTGTCTATTTTTCGTTTGGAGACAGGCTGGCTATCAGTGTGTCCCTCTATGCGGAGTCGCATTGGAAGGGGACGGATGATATCTGCTAGACTCCTGAGGGTTGGGTAGGCTGTGGGAGAGACCGTAGCTGTACCTTTTTGAAAGAGGATAGACTCATTGATGCGGAGTATGATGGTGTCGTCACCCTTCTTAATGAGTTCGATATCGTCAGGAATGTTATCAGATTTTAGTTGCGACTGGATACGCTTGTAAATTTTTGAAGCCATCTCGTTCTGGATAGGAGAAAAATTTGATACAGGGGGCGAGGGGATAATCGGAATGGAAAATTTACTGGGAGCAGGTAAGGAATGAGCACCAAATGCACTTCGAATGGAAGCAGATGCTTCAGCAAATTTAACCTCTTCCATATTGGCCATAGAGAGCAGGAGTACAAAAAATGTGAGGAGAAGAGTTACCAGGTCTGAGAAGGTAACCATCCACGCAGGTGCACCACCACTACAGTCACATTTGGGACATTTTTTCTCTTCCTGGGGAGCCTGTTTGTCGTCTTCAGCCATACCGATTGAGCCTATTTAAAGGTGGATTCCCTCAGTTTGGGTGCAATAAAGGCGTGGAGTTTCTGTTCCATTATTCTTGGGTTCTCACCAGATAAAATGGATTGCATACCCTCTATTACTAGATTTTTAATCAGGGTCTCCGATGCGGAGCGGTTTTTCAGTTTTCCTGCCATTGGACTACAGAAGACATTGGCAATAACGGCACCGTAAAAAGTGGTGAGAAGGGCAACAGCCATCGCCGGGCCAATGGAATCGGGATCACTCATATTCATAAGCATCTGTACCAATCCGATCAGGGTACCAACCATTCCCATGGCAGGTGCGTAGGCAGCAAGGGATACAAAAATATCCTGGCCTTTATCATGACGATCCTGGATATAATCAACCTCGGTTGTAAGCATAGCCCGCAACGTTTCAGGTTCTTGACCATCCACTGCCATCTGCATAGCCTTCACAAGAAATTCATCTTCAACACTGTCCATCATCCCTTGCAGTGAAAGTATCCCTTCCTTTCTGGCCTTATTCGCAAACTCCATGAGTTGCACGATAAGTTCGTGGGGGGATTCATCCTTGTTTAAAATGGTTTTTTTGGCTACGGCCACAGCTCCCATGATATCACTCAATGGGTAGTGAACCATGGCCACCCCTATGGTACCACCGACAACAATCAATGCCGATGGTATGTTAATGAAGATACCCAGCGGACCGCCTTGAATAATGGCCATAAGCATGAGCCCAAATGCTATGGTAACACCAAGAATTGTTGCAATATCCAAAGAAAATTCCCCTCTGCCGAAAATGATATCAAATGAATTTATCTAATCTTATATTCTGGCTCATAAAAAGACAATGCAAAATATATTCCTAACTTAACAGGAGTTTGCTTAGAATTGTTTCTTCGTGTATTAACGGGAATTTTGAGGTGTGAATAAAGTTGGAACAGAGGAAAGTTTGAGGTGTCAAAAAAATGACTATAGGGCGGCAGGGGCAGGAGGATACGCCCTAAGTCCCTCAGGTAGAGGGGCCTAGGGTATATGGTTACTTCTAACGTTTCAAGTTAATAAGATCTCCTAATAATTCATCAACGGTGGTGATAATTTTTGAGTTTGCTTGAAAACCTCTCTGGATAGTGATCATCTTAACAAATTCCTGACCCATGTCGACATTTGACTGTTCCAGGGAATTTGTGAAAATATTCCCAAGTTCAGGGCCGGGGAGTCCGCTTCTGGCAGCACCTGAGGAATCTGTACCAAGGTATAGGTTAGATCCTGCCATTTCTAGTCCCCCAGGGTTGTTGAACTTCGCCAAGACCAGATTTGAAATTTTAACCTGTTCTCCATTTGAATAGGAGGCGAGTACCACACCTTCACCATTAATACCAACATTGGTCAGATTACCAGCACCATAGCCATTTTGATCCTGTGAAATAACCGTTGAGGCACTATTGAACTGTGTGGTATCGAAGGTAAGACTTATGGCGGTGTCATTTGATCCATTGGCCCAGGCTACATCAGCAGCAGCGATAAACCCAAGACCGTTTGGTGAAGCTGGGGGGACAGGATTAGGGATGGGATCCGGAAGTGGGGGATTAAGGGTTCCATCCGGGCCAAATACAACAGCACCACGAGGGGCAGCACCAGCTATATCACCTAAGGGATTCCCTGCATTATCCTCGGCACTGAAATACCAGTTCCAGGAATTGGCCGCCACGTCATCTTTTCTAAAATAGAGGGTAACGAGATGGGGTTCGCCTAGAGTATCATAGGTGGTGGTTGAGGCTGAGTAGTTAAAAGTTGTGGGATCTGCCGGGTCAAATGCTGTGGCTGCCGGGATAATTGTTGCATTTGAATCCAGGTTGGTATTCATGGTTATGGTGTCGGTAACTTTGGCTGGCACCAGACCCACATTCTGTACTTGAATGTCCGTTGGATCTCCTGCAATCAGTGCTCCGTTAGCATCAAAGGGCTTTCCCTGGACGTGAAACCCTTCTGGATTCACAAGGAATCCCTCGGAATCAAATCTGAATGCACCCGCGCGTGTGTAGTAGGTGACATCTGCACCCACTTCTTTCAGCATAAAAAAGCCATCACCTTCAATTGCTACATCGGTATCAGATGAGGTGGATTCAAATGTTCCCTGGCTGAAGATGTTGTCAATCTTTGAGACATTGACACCACGACCAACCTGAGAGGCACCACCAGACCCGAAAATAGTAGACGAGAGGAGATCGGAGAAAACTGACCGAGCACTTTTAAATCCCAGGGTGTTGCTGTTGGCAAGGTTATTACCAACGACGCTCATTGCCTGTGAATTTGTGTTGAGTCCACTTACGCCACTGTATAATGCACTGCTTATTCCCATGTATGAATCCTCCCATAAAAGGTATGGATGTAGAGGTTAGATTATCCAGCCAAATAGTACTGGAGAGATTCCTGCTCAATCTGTTCATCATCCGTGGAAGCAGATTCTGGTGGGGTTTGAGATGTCGACGTCCTTGTAACATCTGAGGTTAACTTATTTACTGCATCTTCTACTGCATTTTCTACCGCACTGTTGACGTCCTCCTCAACGGTTGGTTCTTCTTCATCAGCAAGTACAGTTTTGTTAAAGATGGTATTTGGTTGATATACTGCAATTATTGAGCTGCTGCCGATTTCGGCTCCTGCCATGGTGTGAATTATGGCTTCACCAGTTTTATCGGAGAAATCAACGCCTGTTACTTCAGACTGTACTAAAGGAGAGATGGCAATTGTTCCATCAGAACTCCCGGAACTTGCCTGAAGGGTGATTTTATATGATCCATTGCCTAACTCGTTTCCCTCGTCATCGAGACCGTCCCATTTGAGAAAATGGTCTCCTTCGGATAATTCTGTGGCTTTGAGTGTGGCAACGGTGGATCCAGTTTCGTCCTGAATAAACATGGTTACCGATGAAGCATCCCCGTCAAGTTGGTACCCAACATTTACTGGGTCGCCTGAGAAATCAAAAGAGGCATCTGCATACACCACATCTTTTCCTATAAGATCCAT
>CAYWMZ010000195.1:0-5130 GCA_964459485.1 uncultured Desulfocapsa sp.
GAAGCCATCAATGCCTATTCAAAGGCCGTTGCTGGAATGCCTGAAAGTGAGCGTTTCAACAGGCGGTTGAAATGTCTGGTCATCAAGAGAAAGGCCCTGCACGGTGAAGTGCTCACGGTTGGTGAGTTTATTGAGGTTATGTATCATCGGGGTAAGATATCCAGCAGCATGTCTCTGCTTCTGAGAGGACCTGCGCTACAGTATAAGATGGCTTTTGTGGGGAAGAGTGGTGTCCTCTTACCCACCGGAGTCAGACAGTTGGCCGCCATTGGCCAGGGCATACAAAATGATGCCTTAAAGGATATGCGCTTTGAGATCTCCACCCATGTGGCCGCAGGGGGTACCTCTCTGGGGGCTCTTGAAGATTCAAAGGCCAGGGCTCAGATGATAAAAAAGCAACTGGTGACCAACTTTAAGATTGATCCCAATCGTATTGATATTACCTGGTACGGAGATGCGCAACCCTTGGCGCTGGAGAGTGCCGGCGTGATGCTGGATGTGAGTACGCGGGTGGAATTTAGAAGAGTGCTGAAGTAACAGTTCTCTCTCCCAAGTCATCTAGATCCGATGCGACTGCTCAGTTTTGTGACTTTTTCCGGGGTGGTACCGTATCTGCTGGGGTAACCGAGATCGTGGATGTTGAGCTGCTTCTGTACTCCGTATAGAGATTCAGGCTCTTGAGGATGTTCAGCGCACTGCGAAGTTGATTATCTTTTTTCAGCCTTTCAGCAACAGAACGCAGCTCTTTTGGGGAACGTTCCAGACCATCCTTTTTTAGCAATCCGCCCTCTTTTTCGGAGGGGCGCTTATCGTTGTTTAAAATGTGATTTTTTAAATCTGCTTCGCGTATAAAGCCCGGCAGAACAGGCTCTTTCTTCTCTTTCTTCACATAAGGGATACGAGGGACTTCCACATCTGGTACAATTCCTGTGGCCTGGATCGATCTCCCGTTTGGTGTGTAGTAGCGGGCCGTTGTTAGTCGCAGGCCTGAGCCGCCCGGCATGGGCAGTATGGTCTGTACCGAGCCTTTGCCAAAGGTGGTTGTTCCGACAATGACCCCCCGTTTATGATCCTGAATGGCCCCGGCCACAATCTCAGAAGCACTGGCCGATCCTTCATTAACAAGGATAACCAGGGGATACATATCTTTTCCATTGTTGGCATGGGCTTGAAAGGTCATGTTCTGTTCGGGTATTCGACCTTTGGTGTAGACAACGAGTCCTTTTTCAAGGAACAGATCTGAAACGGAGATGGCCTGATCCAGGAGACCGCCAGGATTGTTGCGAAGATCGAGGATCAAGCCCTTGATCTGGGTCTTTTCTTTAAGGCGTGCCAGAAGGGACTTAAGGTCTTTGGTAGTCTTCCCCTGGAAGTTACTAATGCGTGCATAGGCAAATCCTGGTTCCAGAAAGAGGCCGTTAATACTGTGCAGGGAGATGGTATCCCTGACGAGCGTAAACTCTTTGAGCTTGTCCCATCCTTTACGGTAGATAGAGATGGTGACTTTGCTTCCCTTGGCTCCCCTCAGAAGTTTAACGGCATCCATGGAAGGCATGTCATTTGTGGCTTCTCCGTTAATCTTGACGATAAGATCCTTGGCTTTAAGACCAGCCTTATCGGCAGGTGTCCCCTCGATGGGTGAGATAATGGTCAAAATACCATCACGAACCGTCACTTCAATGCCAATCCCGGAGAAATTTCCTCGTGTCTCATCCTGGAGTTCGTTAAAATCATCTGCTGTAAGGTAGGAAGAATGGGGGTCAAGGGAGAGGAGCATGCCGCTTATGGCACCCTCTATGGTCTTGTCGGCATTGATCTCGTCGATATAGTTTTCCTGAAGGATACTGAGTACATTTGCAAAAATTTCAAGTTGCTTATAGGTAGCATCCCGCTGAGCCTGGGAGATTGTGGCATGTGACAGGCCTGCCTGCCCTAAGCTAAGTAAAAGAGCGAAAAATAAAGTGACTGCTATGTTCACATGATATCTGTTATGTATGGTTTTCATAAGGAGCACATCTTCGCTAGAGTTCGTCGCTACAACAGAGTCTAAGCGGTGAAAGATCGAGTTACACCAGTAGTGGTGATTGAATACTGTTGATTATGGCAGAGTGAGGCCTTTCTTGTCAAGCCACAGGAGAGGATCTAGTGGTTTAGATCCCAAGCGGATCTCAAGATAGATGCCGTCTTCCATAAGGGTTGCGGTATCACCTGTGAGAGCAATGGGCTGGCCTTCATGCACTATATCCCCCTCTTTTACCAGGAGCTTTTCCAACCGGGAGATGATGGAGAAGTATTTGAAACCGTGGTCAATGATGATGGTGTTCCCGTATCCGTAGAGGTAATTTGCGTAACGAACTTCTCCAGCAAAGATGGCTCTAACCTTTTGGACACCCTCTGACGCAATGGTTATGCCGGTGGATTTACCAGTTATACCTAGTTTGTTCTTCCTCTTTTCGCCAAAGAGGGCGGTTACTCGTCCCTGAATAGGGGCCGGATGTTTTCCTTTGTCCAGCAGAAACCCCTGGTCAAAGAGTTCATTCTCTCGCTTAAGTGCACTTAAAGAGTGGGCCAGTTGGTCGGCAGCCTTTTTCATCTCCTCTACAGCCTGTTCATGGAGCTCTTTTTGGGTTTCTATCTGGCCCAGGAGGATTTCTTTTTCTTTTCTGCTGCGTTTGATGGCATCTTCATCCTGTTTGGCTTGGAGGGTGAAGTCATCTAGAACCCCTTTTTCAAGTTCCAACGTATTTTCCGCTTGTTGGAGCTTTGAAATGGAGAGTCGGTAGGTGTTGATAAGCTTTTTATCGTAGTCAATCAGACTCGTGAAAGAATCTCTGAAGCGGAGCATGCTGGGCATGCCTTCTGAGGAAAAGGCAACATTTGCCACACCAATTTCGCCCATCTTGTAGTAGGCTTTGATCCGTTTCTGGAGATGATCCTGGACGCTCTGTTTGAGTTCTGCGGCCAGCTGGAGTTCCGCTTTTTTGGCAGTAATCAGTTGTCCCTGATCTCGCATTTGGGTATCGAGATTGCGGAGCTTTTCCAGTAGCTCATAGAGGGTCTTGTCGATTTTGGCCAGTTCGTCAAGAAGGTCGCGTTTCTTTTCCTTAGATGATTGCACTTGAAGCTGTTGCCCGGCAATTCCATTCTGGAGTTTTTGTATATTAATACGACATTTATTGATCCCCTGTTCGATACGCTGTTTTTCGGCACTGCGGTCGCTCACCGCAAAAGCTTTTCCGGGAATGGACAGGGGGAGTAGCAGGAGGCAGAACAGCAGTAAGACCATATGCTGGAGACTGACCCCTCTGGAACATTGTGTGGCGACAGATGAAGTGGACATCAAATTCTTAAGAATTTCCGGATGGATGTGTAACTACCCAGGCTACAGAGACAGATGGAACCCAGCATAATGGAAATAACGACCATGGGTGGAAAAAAGCTGAATTTAAAGAGGTTTAATAGTCCAGGTCCTGAGAAATGGGCACTGATCCATTGGAACAGACCATAGAGGGCAAAGAGTCCAATCAGTGAGCCCATAAATCCCTGGAGTATTCCCTCGATAAGAAAGGGGGTTCGTATATAGCTGTTGGTTGCACCAACCAGGCGTAGCAGCTCAAGCTCATCCTGACGTCCCATGATGGTGAGCCTGATAGTATAGGCTACCATAAAGGTAGCGGTGAGTATGAGCAGGGTGCCGCAGAGTAAGACTACGATGGTCAGCAGTCGGGTAAAATAGTAAAATCGCTCCACCCATTCCTGACCATATTGAACCTTTTCAGTACCAGGAAGGTTGCTCAGGTATTCAGAGAAGAGTTTGATCTGGTTGTAGCCCCGAAGGCTCTTTAAGGGGGTTACCTCGATGGAGGCGGGCAGGAAGTCTTTCGGCATATCAGAGAGTACATCGGAATCGTTTCCAAGCTGTTTGGCAAAACGCTGATAGGCCTCCTGGCGTGATACAAAACGGATCTCTTCCACATCATCAAAATTTTCAATTTTGCGCCGTAGCTGCTCCTGCATCTGAGGCCCAGGTTCATCTGTGAGATAGACAATGAGACGCAAATCATCGCTTAATCTGTCTCCTGCACCAATCATATTGGTGTAGATAAGATAGAAGAAGGCAAAGATCAACACAGAGAGGCTGACAGTGAGGAAGGTCATAAACTGGGAGGGCCAGGTCTGTTTGAGATTACGGCCAGTCTGTCTGAACACTGCAAGCCAGAAATTCATTATTGGCCACCTCTGGTCAGGGAATGGATATTGCCGCCGCGGAGTTCCATAATTCTATGATTACTCTGCTGGTAGATTGAATCGTCGTGGGTGGCAATGACTATGGTTGCCCCGGCTTTGTTGGTTCTGGTAAGGAGTTCCATGACGCGCTGGGTGGTTGCGGCATCGAGATTTCCAGTGGGTTCATCCACCAGAATCAGTCGCGGTGAGTTGGCAACGGCTCGGGCTAAGGCCACCCGCTGCTGTTCACCACGGGAGAGTTCTCCGGTAATGGTGTCGTGTTTATCCGTCAGTTGCAGCTGGTCCAGCAGGTCCCGTACTCGATGCCGAATGGCGCGGGGCTTTTTGTAGGAGACTTCCATGGCGATGGCGATATTTTCGGCAACGGTGCGATTGCTGAGGAGTTTGAAATCCTGATAGGCCACCCCTATTCTTTGTCTCAGGTGGGCCAGATCTTTTCCCTTTAAGGTGTTGATATTGTAACCAGCCACCTCAATGAGTCCGTTACTGGGACTCTCCATGTTGCAGAGCAGTTTGAGGAGTGTGGTTTTCCCGGCACCACTTCTGCCAATAAGAAAAAACATTTCACCCGTCTCAATGGAAAGGGATATATCAGAGAGCGCAGTAATATTGGGGTCGTAGGTGCGGCTCACCTTGATCATCTCGATCATGATATGGCAAAAGACCCAGGCGCGCTAAACTCGTTACCATAATCCACGTCCAATGTAATTTCTACGCCAGGCTGCGTGACAGTGACTGAATAAAAATGCACTTCACCGCCATCGGCTATTGCCGAAATGGAAACATGCGGGATGGTTGTTGCGTTCATTATATCTGCATCAGCCATCAATGAAAAATCATTGCTAATATCAATCGCTGTACCAATAGAGCCATTGCCTGCGC
>CAYWMZ010000196.1:0-5107 GCA_964459485.1 uncultured Desulfocapsa sp.
CTGCTTTATGCACGATGTCCTCACCATCTTTACCTAATCCGACCATTGTATGTACATCCAATGGTGATGGCAGGTAGTGAACAATGCCATCTAATAGCGGCTGTATACCTTTATTTTTAAAGGCACTTCCGCATAACACCGGCACCACGTTCAGTTCCAGTGTTGCATTTCTAAGCGCACGATAAATCTCAGTCGCAGATACAGGAGTATCTTCTAGGAAATTTTCCATGATCTCATCATCGAAGTCGGCCAACTTCTCGATGAGAACCATATGTGCGGCCGTGAATCTGTCCCGATATTCATCCGGGATTTCTTTTTCTATGATTTCCTGTCCCAGGGATTCTTCATCGAAGGCATACATCTTGCCTTCTATAAGATCAATCACGCCCGTAAATTCGGACTCTTTCCCCACAGGAATCTGAACAAGAACCGGGTTTGTCCCCAGTCGTTCTTCCATCATCGTTACAACCCGTTCAAAGTCTGCTCCAACACGATCCATCTTGTTGATGAATGCAATGCGAGGGATTGCGTACTTCTCAGCCTGCCTCCACACCGTCTCAGACTGAGGTTCAACCCCGCCTACGGCACAGAATACAGCTACAGCACCATCCAGAACTCTAAGACTCTGCTCCACCTCAACGGTGAAATCGACATGCCCAGGCGTATCAATAATATTAATTCTTTTGGATTTCCAGGTGCAACTAGTGGCTGCAGAGGTGATGGTTATTCCACGCTCCTGCTCCTGCTCCATCCAATCCATGACGGCAGCACCGTCATGAACCTCACCGATCTTATACGACTTACCAGTGTAATACAGTATCCGTTCCGTTGTGGTGGTCTTCCCAGCATCAATATGAGCCATAATGCCAATATTGCGAACATCGGAAAGATCATTTTTTCCAGCCATCAGCCAACCCCTATACAGACAAGCCTTCAGCTGAACCAACGAAACAGCTTACAACGTCTCTCGTGTAACTCTACCAGCGGTAATGAGCAAAGGCTTTATTGGCCTCGGCCATACGATGAGTATCGTCACGTTTTTTAACTGCTGCACCACGATCATTATAAGCATCAAGGAGTTCAGCGGCGAGCTTCTCGGACATGGAACGTCCACTTCTGGCTTTGGCATACGAGATAATCCAGCGCATTGCAAGTGCATTGCGGCGAACCTGTCGTACTTCCATGGGCACCTGATAAGTTGCACCACCAACTCGTCTTGATTTTACCTCAACCTTTGGCCGAACCTTTTCCATTGCCTCTTCAAACACGGTAAGTGGCTCTTCATCGGTCACCTTGGAAGCTACGATATCCATGGCATCATAAAATATTCGCTGGGCGATAGACTTCTTTCCACAATCCATAATACCGTTCGTAAACTTAGACACCAATACGGAATTAAAGCGCGGATCAGCTTCGATTTTTCTTTTTTCAACTATTTTTCTACGTGGCATTGTATTCCTCTTCTACAACTTCAGGTTCAGCTTATTTAGGACGCTTGGCGCCATACTTGGAACGTCCCTTCCGTCGATCGGAAACACCAAGAGTATCAAGGGTACCACGAACAACATGATACCGAACACCTGGAAGATCCTTTACACGACCGCCACGAATAAGAACAACTGAATGCTCCTGAAGGTTGTGGCCAATACCGGGAATATAGGAGGTCACCTCAATCCCGTTGGTCAAGCGAACACGAGCAACTTTCCTGAGAGCAGAGTTCGGTTTCTTGGGAGTGGTGGTATAGACACGCACACAGACACCACGCTTCTGGGGTGCCCCTTTCAATGCGGGGGTAACACTCTTCTTGACCTGTTTCTTGCGGCCCTGCCGTATGAGTTGATTAATTGTTGGCATACTCTTTACTGCTCCTGTTCACATATATTTAATACTTAAAATATCCTTCTCAAGATATTTAAATAGCAACTGTATACAAAAAGTTCTGATCTACCTGCTTCAGACTAAAGCGCTGTAAATCACTTAGCGCACCTACGTTCATACAGATGAACTAGGCACGAAAGGGACAATAAATACTCCATCAGCTTTTCTTTGTCAAGCACAAAAGCCTCATTTTCTTTTAAACTCGTTCCTGAATAAGAACCGAACAGGAGTAGTGCCCCATATCAATCTTTAAAAACTCTTACCAAGACCGGTACCAGCGGAAATCAGACGGCCCATGATCACATTTTCTTTGAGGCCAACGAGGTCATCGACCTTGCCCTGCATAGCCGCATTTGTCAGTACTTTGGTGGTCTCCTGGAAGGATGCAGCGGAGATAAAGCTCTCTGTGGACAGAGATGCCTTGGTTACCCCAAGCAACAGAGGTTCGGCCATGGCGGGTTGCTTACCTTCTGCAAACATAAGGTCACGCTCGTCTTCAAAGTCCCACCATACCACCTGTTCTCCAATCATAAATCTGGAATCACCGGCATGGGTTATCTGAACCCGACGCAGCATCTGACGAACAATAACTTCAATATGCTTATCATTGATCTTTACACCCTGGAGACGGTACACCTCCTGAACCTCGTTCACCAGGAACTTGGCAAGCTCTTTGACACCAAGAACTTTGAGGATATCATTGGGGACAACAGTACCTTCCATCAGGGGCTCACCCGCTTGAACATAATCACCTTCGTGGACGATAATATGTTTGACCTTGGGTACCAGGTATTCCTGGGGCTCACCAAATTCAGGAGTTACCACAACCCGAAGTTTTCCTTTGAGTTCTTTACCAAAGCTGATCCGTCCATCGATCTCAGTGATGATGGCCGGTTCTTTGGGCTTACGCACCTCAAAGAGTTCGGCAACACGGGGCAAACCACCTGTGATGTCCTTGGTTTTACTACTCTCTCGGGGAATTCGACCAATAATAGTTCCGGCTGCAATGACCTCACCTTCCTCAAGGGAGATAATAGATCCCACGGGTAAAGAATATCTTGCAAAGGCTTCAGAATCTGGCAGCTTAAGGGTTTTATTGCCCTTCTCACCCTTAATGGAGATACGAGGCGAGAGTTGCTGCCCTGCTGGTGTGGGCACAATCACCTTGCTGGACTTTCCGGTTACTCCGTCCACCTTCTCCTGCATGGTTGCACCCTCAATGATATCACCAAACTTAATGATACCACCAACTTCTGATACAATCGGAATGGTATAGGCATCCCACTCAGCAAGGACGGTGTTCGGTTCAACAGCGACACCTTCATCCACCAGAATCTGGGCACCATAACTTACCTTGTGACGTTCACGCTCACGGCCCTGCTCGTCAAGCACTGCGATTTCGGCGTTACGATTCATTACAATTTTGATACCATCCGCATTATCAACAGAGTGCAGATTGTTGAAGGTAATGGTACCTGCTCGTTGACTCTGAATCTCTGCCTGTTCAACGGCACGACTCGCCGTACCACCAATATGGAAGGTACGCATGGTGAGCTGTGTTCCCGGCTCACCAATGGACTGTGCCGCAATAATACCGATGGCCTCACCGCGGTTCACCATGTGCCCACGACCAAGATCCCGACCATAACACTGGGCACAGACACCACGCCTGGCGCGACACGTCAGCACGGAACGAATCCGAACTTTATCAATTCCTGCCTCATCCACGGCCTTGACCAAGGTCTCTGTAATCTCCTGTCCTGCCTTAACAATGACCTTCTCTTCATCAAAGGGGTCGACCACATCTTCCTGGACAACACGTCCCAGGATACGATCCCCGAGGGGAACGATAATCTCACCACCATCAAGAAGGGGTTCTGCAACTATGCCGTCAAGGGTCTCACAGTCGGCCATAACAATGGTGGAATCCTGCGCCACATCGACCAGACGCCGGGTAAGATATCCGGAGTTGGCGGTCTTCAGTGCAGTATCTGCAAGTCCTTTACGAGCACCATGGGTGGAAATAAAGTACTCAAGCACTCCAAGCCCCTCACGGAAACAGGCCTTAATGGGGGTCTCGATAATGGCACCGGATGGTTTAGCCATCAGACCACGCATACCTGCAAGCTGACGAATCTGGTCACGGGAGCCCCTAGCACCTGAATCCGCCATGAGAAAGATAGAGTTAAAGCTTGGCGCCTCAACCTCTTCTCCCTCTTTGGTTGTAAATTTAGCAACCTTGATGGAGTCCATCATCTCATTGGCAACATCTTCTGTAACCTTGGACCAGATATCCACCACTTTATTATACTTTTCACCTGAGGTGATAAGGCCGTCTGAATATTGCTGACTTACGTCTACAACCTCTTTCTCAGCCTTGCTAACAAGGATTTTTTTACCCTCTGGGATCTTCATATCATCAATACAGATGGAGATACCTGCTCGAGTAGCAAACTCATACCCTATATCTTTCAGGCGATCGGCCAAAATTACGGTATCTTTGGTTCCTGCATGGCGATAGGTGTAATCGATGAGCTGGGCCAGGGCCTTTTTACTCATCACCTTGTTCACCTCGCTATAGGGCACGGCTTCCGGAAGAAGATCACCAAGGAGCACGCGGCCCATGGTGGTTTCAACCATTTCTCCGTCCATTCGCACCATGATCTTTGCCTGAATATTTACAGCATCGTAGTCAAAGGCAATCTTGGCCTCGGAGGGACTGGAGAACATCTTACCCTCTCCCTTGGCGTTGATGCGTTCACGAGTCATATAGTAGAGCCCAAGCACGATATCCTGTGATGGGATAATGATAGGTTCACCATTGGCCGGTGACAGAATATTATTGGTGGACATCATCAAAACCCGGGCCTCAACCTGGGCCTCAACGGAGAGAGGCACATGGACAGCCATCTGATCTCCGTCAAAGTCAGCATTAAAGGCAGCACAGACCAGCGGATGGAGCTGAATGGCCTTCCCCTCAATAAGCACGGCCTCAAAGGCCTGCATACCGAGTCTATGAAGAGTAGGAGCACGGTTCAGGATAACAGAGCGTTCGGTTACCACCTCATCGAGAACATCCCACACCTCTTTTGCACCCTTCTCAACCATCTTTCTGGCACTCTTGATGGTGGTTACTAGTCCCTGATTTTCAAGCTTATTGTAGATAAAAGGCTTGAAGAGCTCAAGGGCCATTTTCTTTGGAATACCACACTGATGCAAACGAAGATGC
>CAYWMZ010000197.1:0-5090 GCA_964459485.1 uncultured Desulfocapsa sp.
GGATCGGGAGAAGGGGGTTTCCCTGGTGTCCCGGATCCGAAAACTGAACTTGTCTGCACTTGCTTGCATGGGGGGATCAAAACCGGTGCTATGGACTACTATGCCCTCTTCTCCGTTTTCGGTGCGGCCCACCGCCACCAGATCTCCTTTTTTGAGACGTCGTGGTTCCACCACCTGTAACTGGTTATTCTGAAGAACCAGCACCGCATCCATTCGACTCTTCGGGGCCAGCTGCCAGACACCTGTTTCCAGCAGGACATATTCCGGATGATTGGAGGTGGCGTGGAAGGATTCAGGGGCAACCCCATCACAGGGTGTCGGCAGAAAACGTGCCGCTCTGGCATTTGCCAGGAGGGGGCTTTTGAAATCGGGTGGCGAATAGCTGAGACTGTCCTGCATCATAGCTTCCTCTGAAAAGAATAGTGCTTCTCATTGCCTCTCATTTTAGAGTATAATGAATGGAGGGTGATGTCCACAAAGCCATAAAGTTTTCTGAAAAAAACAGAAGAGAAGGAGGGCGATATGGAGAGACTTCCCTATGAAGGCTATGAACAGGTTGAAGGCCTCATTCAGCAACAGGCCCCGGATCTGTGGCAGGAGCTGCGAGCAGGAACTCCCGGTATCTTTGATATAAAGTACTGGCAGGGCATGCTCATGGATTGGGTAATGGAAGACCCGGATTTTAAAGTGGACCTCTTCCACTTTGTGGATGTCCTGCCGGCCCTGCACACAAATACTCAGGTAGTAGAATATATTAAGGCATACCTTCTGCGACAGGATCGGGAAGTTCCCAAGGTTCTGGAGCTCTCTTTCAGGCTGCTGGATAACTGGCTCACCGCAGGAATTGCCGCAGCCACCCTGCGCCGTAATATCAGCCATATGGCCAAAAACTTTATCGTGGGGAAAGATATCCGCAGTGCCATGCCGTCCCTGGCCCGTTTTCACCGGGATGGCTACTCCTTTACCGCAGATATCCTCGGAGAAAAGACCATCAGTGATCGGGAATCTGCGGACTATTTGCAGCAGTACCATGACCTGATTGACGCCTTGGCTGCGGAGGTTGCGGGGTGGCGGAGATCTGGGACAGGTAACACTCCTCTTGCCAATATCTCGGTGAAGATCTCAGCCCTTGATTCCAGGATCAGGGCCGTTGATCGTCTGGGATCCGTGGCCCGCCTCAAACACTCGCTCCTGCCTCTTCTCATTCATGCCCGTGAAAAAAATGTCTTTGTGAACTTTGATCTGGAGCAGTGGCAATATCACACCATCACCTACGATCTCTTTGCCGAAGTGGCGACTTCGCCCGAGTTACGGGACTGGCCCCATCTGGGTATTGTGGTACAAGCCTATCTACGATCGGCCTCCGATGATGTGACTTATCTTGAGTCTGTGGCGAAATCCCGGAACCTGCCCTTTACGGTACGTCTGGTGAAGGGTGCCTACTGGGACTATGAGGTGATCCATGCCCGGCAGGAAGGACATGTGCCACCGGTGTGGCTGGAAAAGTGGCAGACCGATGCCAGTTACGAAAAACTCTCCCATCGACTCTTGAGCTCAGAGCAGAATCTGCGGCTGGCCATCGCCAGCCATAATATCCGCTCCTTGCTCTGTGCCAAATACCAGGCCGAGTTGTTGCAGGTTGAACCAGAACAGCTGGAATTTCAGATGCTGGTGGGAATGGCAGAACCGGTGCGGGAGCTGCTCCGGGGGCAGGGGCTTGGGGTGCGCCTCTACTCACCCATTGGGCTGCTGCTGCCCGGGATGTCCTATCTGGTGCGGCGTCTGTTGGAGAATACTTCGAACAGCGGTTTTTTGCGTCAGGGTTTCTATGAGGAACGTGAGGTGGCGGATCTGATGAAGAGCCCCCACCTGGAAGCACAGGAGCAAATCGACACAGAGTTAGAACCGAAGAATAGTGGAACAGATTTTCGTAATATCCCCTTTCTTGACTTTGTGATTCCGGAAACCGGAACCCGTTTTGGGGCTGCCATTGAATCTATCCGAGCAGAGCTTCCCCTTGAGCTTCGTCCCAGTGGCACGCTTGCCACGGTAGAGGGCTTGTCCTGCATGAAATCCTACTCTCCCAATAATTCTGAACTGCTGGTAAGTTGTTGCTTTCAGGCAGGTCTCACAGAGGCTGAACAGGCCGTTATTGCTGCCCGTGACGCATGGCCAGGGTGGCGGGATACCCCCCTTGTGCAGCGGGTGGAGATCCTGCGGGAGTTGGCCAGGTTACTGGAAAGTGACCGCTATCGTCTGGCGGCCCTGCAAACGGTGGAGGCAGGGAAACCGTGGCTGGAGGCGGATGGTGATGTGGCGGAGGCCATAGATTTTTGTAACTACTACGCCAATCAGGCCTTGCTTGAGCTTTCTTTGCACTCCCAGGGGAGCATGCCGGGTGAAGACAATCAGGTTTTTATGCAGGGCCGCGGGGTGACCGCTGTGATTGCACCATGGAACTTCCCCCTGGCCATTCTCTGCGGCATGACAACGGCTGCCCTGGTGGCTGGAAATACAGTTATTCTCAAACCTTCCCGTAATGCAAATGGCACGGCATCTCTCTTTTACAAGGCCCTGTTACAGGCGGGATTTCCTAAAGATGTGCTACAGTTTCTACCGGGGCCCGGTGCTCTGCTGGGAGATTATCTGGTGCGGCATCCCGATGTGGTGCAGGTGGCCTTTACCGGAAGTCGGGAGGTCGGCCTTGATATCATCGCTAAAACTGGCAATACTGCTGACTCACAGCGTCAGGTAAAACGGGTGGTGTGTGAGATGGGCGGTAAGAATGCCAACATTGTGGATAGTGATGCTGACTTGGATCTGGCAGTGTTGTCCGTGGTCCAAGGGGCCTTTGGCTATGCCGGCCAGAAGTGTTCGGCCTGCTCTCGGCTCATCGTCATGAAAGATATTTATAAACGTTTTGTGGAGAGACTTGTTGAGGCCATAGAGAGTTTGCAGATCCTTTCGGCAGAATCCTCCTCCTGCGGTCTGGGCCCGGTGATAGATAAGGTGGCTAAAGAGAGGCTGGAACAGGTGGTGGCAGAGAGCAGAGATGCGACCCTGCTGTATCGGGGGCAGAATCTGCCGCAGACGGGAAACTTTGTGGCTCCGGTTCTCTTTGAGGTGGAGTCCAGCAAACATCCCCTGTTTCAGGAGGAACTGTTTGGCCCCATCCTCACCCTGATCCAGGCCAGAAACTTTGAACATGCACTCCAGCTTGCCGCAGACTCCCGTTTTGCCCTCACCGGTGCAGTCTTTTCTAGAAATAAGGCGCATCTTGCTCGTGCCAGAGAGCGTTTTCGGGTGGGCAACCTCTATATCAACCGGGCCTCAACGGGAGCAATGGTCGGGCGTCAGCCCTTTGGCGGATTTGCCATGTCCGGTCTTGGCACTCAGGCCGGTGGCCCCGGCTATCTGACGCTCTTCTGTGATCAGCGTTGTATTACTGAGAATACCATGCGCCAGGGTTTTTCTCCGGATCTTATCTTGTAACAGGGGGGGCTTGAAAAAAGAGCTATGAGTAAAGCATTTCTCACATCAATTCAATGGGATTGTCTTGGCCTAAAAATTCTTTACAATCATCTGAATTTTTTTTGTCATGAGCAACTCTTTCCCAAAAGTGGCTAAGCTGAGGATTAGAGGTAATCAGAAAAAAATGCTCGTGCCGAGCTAAATCTGGAGCCTCGAAAAGGCGGTGGTATCAATACTGAATACTGTATTCGGCAGAAAATCCCATGGGTTGAGGCGGGTGGCGATGGGTGAAAAGAGTTGTCGTATGCTAACGGGGTAATTTCAGGTGCGTATGTAAGAATGCCGTCCAATTTTAATATTTAAATCCAGGTTTTTAGACGCACCTGTCCGGTACCATTTCAACTGGTATTAATCAGATTTATGAAAGCAGGTCTGTAAGTATTAACCATGATAACGATGTTGATGATAAATTTTAAAAATTGAATAGAATTACCATAACTATCAATTATAAATAGGAGATATCAATGAGAAAAAAAATTCAATCCATGACAGCAGAAGTAGCTGGAGGTATAGCACTTTATGCAATGATGTCGGCAAATGCTTATAAAAAAAAGCCTGGCCGTGTTCGTTTTAAATTGAACAAACTTGGATGGGAGCAAGTAAATTTAGATGGAGAACCAACAGACAAGCCGACCAAGGTGCATAAATTTTCAGGATTGGCTTACGATATTTATGAAAAAGTAGGTACTAACAAAGTTGTATTTGCTTTTCGTGGTACGGATAGTAAGAGAGATTATCTTTGGGCAAATTTTTCGGTTCCACCTTTTAATTTTCAATATCGGCAAGCGAGAAAAGCTGTTGGAAAATATCTAATTGAGAATAGTAATAAAAATGTGGTTGCTACAGGTCACTCACTCGGAGGTGGTTTGGCTCTCAGTGTATCTGTGCATTATGGAATTAAAGCAATCACCTTTGATCCATCCCCTCGAATTTTTGACGGATTAAGCAATATGCACGAACCAGCAGAACGAATAATTGTTTATCAAAAGGGGGAAATCCTTAAAATAGTAAGAAAATTATGGAAAAAAGATAATGAGGTGGTTGAGAGGGAAAATGTGTACAAGTGTCATTATCCTGACGTGTTTAAGGGTAAAAGCAAACACAGAGGTGACTTGTTAGCTAAAGGACTTCTGGCTGAAGGGGTTACGGCAAATAGTGATCTAAGTTTGAAATTGGCTTATGAGTACAAGGAAATAGCCCAATAATGCATTTCAAGAGACTGGCAAGCAACGCAGTTTTCCGAAGCTCAGTCTAGCAAATTCACTTTCTTGGTTAATCAAAGTTAGTTGCTGCAAAGCTTGCCAGCCCTTGAATGCGGTCGTTCGGTTTTGTATAGAAGAGAAAAAGGAGTGACCCATTAAAAGGCCCCTTATCAAGGCATATAGTTCCTCATTAGGGTGGGAATACTCTTTATCCTTGCCTTGCATGACGGTTGCATGAGTGGAGACAGCCTACGGGGCAATATCGCCAACTTTACTGCCTTCCAGCCTGTTGAGGTTTTTCCATTTAAAACATTTCAAGGTTTTTCTTGTTTCTTTATGTCTTGCTGATGGGGTGAA
>CAYWMZ010000198.1:0-5072 GCA_964459485.1 uncultured Desulfocapsa sp.
ACGATTCGTTTGATAATTTCCGAGATTTTTGTAGCCACTACGAATTCCTTTTGTAGTCCTTTTTAGCCAATATTCTAGATACCGGACGGTGTTGCAATAAAAGAAATAATATACAAGGTACTCATGATTGTTTACTGATAGTAGCTTGAGTTTCTTCTGCCACAAACTTGAGGCAATTTTGCAAATGCCATCTTTTCGTTGGGTCTCGTACCATGTTCAAAGTTTAAATCTTTAAATATAAGGCACATACATAGGATGGGCAGTTTTTGGCACCCGGAGCGTAAATGCAAAAGTACCTTTCTGCGAGGCATTTTTTATTTACGCTTAAGTGCATTGATGAAATTTCGAAACTGGCCTTTGCCAAGTATAGAGAATAGCCCATTTATCTATTTTTTACTTGTATCTTTAAACGGAGGAGTCGTCTTTGGGCAACCAGACAACAGCCAATAAGAGTATCCTGATCTTCAATGGTGATGTCATCAAAATGGTAGGCTGCGTCCCAGAGTTTTTCGGTAAGTTTGGAAATACGAACGGGTGTGGCCAAGGTTTTTATGATGGTTGTGTCAGCGATTGGCAGGGCAATTTCAATACGAACCTGTATTTTTTTTGGTGGGGCTTTCGTGAAACTGGCTCTGAGCCCGGAACCACTGAGATCTGCGGTGGTTCCACAGATCTTCCAAGACTCATTTTCGGTGCTAAATGCCTCTGGCACTGTAGACCGTAAGAGGATGGGCACTGCAATATCTGCTCGAAAATATTCACGCATCTGTTCGTGACTGATTGTTTTGACAAGGATCATTTTAAGGAGCTGTGGAGAGACAATATCCACAATATTACATTCTAGGGAGATACTTTTTCCTGCATCATCAAGGTTTATGAGACAAGTAGTGTTCGTATCAATGTCAGCGGTTGGAAGGCTTTCACCCTTAAAATGGAGTAAGAAATGATTCTTATCTATTTTTTCTAAAACACAGTGTGTTAATTTTCTTTCTTCCTGGGTTTTGAGAGGCAAAAAGAGGCGAACAGATTTATTCTCTTTAATCCTGTCAAGATAGGTTTCATGTGTTTTCAATTATCCTCCTCCTCGTATTCTGATAATCTGGGCTATAGCCATGGCAGACCTTGCTGTTCTGCCCAACAAGTTAAATCTATAATATTAAACAGATGATGTCAAATAATCGAGTCGATCTATGGCAAGACTCTGTTCTTGAGATTTGTCTCGGATTGAAGTGCTTGAGTTGCTGAAATAGTAAGTGAAAATTTCAGTGAATAGTCACCGAGGATAGAATCTTTTGGAGAAGCGAGCCTGGTATCATCATGTTCCATTGCTGAAAAAATATGTCGTAAGAGGTAGGTATTTCCCATGGGGATATACTGGATACCGCCTACGCAATTCGACACCGTTTTGTCAATTTGAAGTGTGATAAATTTCTTTGAATCTCCAATATGTAGCACGTTTTCAGTAATACCGAGACAGGTTTGGGCAGAGATAAGAGAGGATATTGGACTGAAGTGATGAATTGCCTCATCACCAAGGGGAAACGTCTCCATTTCCTGCCCCCCGTTATGGGTGGCAAAAAAGAGTGAACTTGGATCAAAACATTTGGGATTAAGGGTTATATAGCCAAGCCGCACGGTTCCCTGAGGTTTCTCATTAAAGCTTATATCGTAGTCCAGAAGTATTTTAGAGTCTTGACGAAATATAGTAAATGTTTTGGAAATTTTCAGTTTTGGGGCCAAGGTCTGGCAGGTGATAGATGCCATCATTTCATCAACTGTAATCACAGGCTCTGTCGGATAAAGGTCAGTTAGTTGGTGTTGACCAGGTGAGTCTGCTGTGAGGTGGCCGCTAAAAAAGTCAGCGGCATAGTTCATATCTTCAAAAAAACCGTGTTCAATAGTACCGAGGAGAGATTGGTCGGATATGTGATCAAATTTTAGAGATTTGATTGCAAGGCCTTTAGTGGTCTTCAGAACTAATTGGAGCTTGGCAGTACTGACTTCAAGGTGTCTGGGATGTCGTTTAACGGTGAGCCAGTCTCCATCATCACTTTGTCGGGCTGTTTTGGGGGGGGCAACTTGCGTGGAGGGCTTGCTTTGAGCGTTTTGGGTACAGGCCTCTTTTAGGGACAAGAGCAGAGCTGTATAGCGCGGTATCGTAATATGGGTTCTGAAGTCACTACTCCAGAAATAGCATAATTTTTTCCATTGTGGATCTTGGAGAGGTATGGACTGCATTTCTGTGTAGAGCTGTTGGCAGTATGTGTTCAGGATAAAGTCATTTCTTCCCGATACTGCCCAGCGGACTGCATTGTATTTATTCTGTTTCTTTACGGGAATTGGGACGGATGCTGTGCTCAAGCTAATTGGGACATTATCTTCGGGCGTAAACGGGGGCTTGAGTATTGCCGAAGGCAAAACAAACTCGATCCATTCCTTGTGCTGTAAATGGTTGAGCAACTGCGTCATCGTTTGCCATTCGTTGGTCTTTTTGATAGTCGATTCTGTTTCAAAACGTCCTGGTCTGAAATTGAATATTTCGGCATCGTTGCCATAAAGGGAAAGACATCTTACAGAATTCCCTAAATGGGATTTGAGATAGTTTACCAAGTCCTTCTGTGAGAGCTCTTGATGTATAACACGTTGAAACTTCTGAAATATAATGGAGTCATTCCAAATGAGATTAAGTGGACGTCCTGAGTGGCCCAAGACTTTTTGGGGATGATAATGGGTATCGGAAGGCCAGCTGGGATTAAGAAAGTTAGGATTGTTCCATTCCATGATCACAGTGTCATAGTTATGGTCAATATAGGTGTCGAGGATACCCCTGGACCATGCCTGTTCATTAATAAAAGCTATGTTGGGCTGGATTTCCAGAAGGCTGTTATACAGGACATTGGCAATGTTTAGATTAGCGGCATTGACAGCAGCTGGTACTAAAGGCCCGATGATTTGGCAGTAACCGCTACCAATAAGTTCGCTTTTTTTCTGCATGCAGAGCTTTTTGAAGCTCTGCAACCACTCAGGGCACAAGTAGTTGATGGAATCTAAAGTAAAAGCTGAGGCTTCTATGGCAATTGGGATGGAGTTGTCTTCTATCATCCTGAGAAGTGGCCAATAGCATTTATCAATTACTTCAAGCCGTTGTTCCTCCGTTATGGACGAGTAGGCCATGTTGAGGTGGAACATCATGAAAAGTGAAAGGTTTGCTTCTTGCATTATTTGAGGGTCGCCTCAGCTGAGAAAAAAAAGTTTGAGCTCACGGTAGATAAAGTCAAAGAAATTTGTTTCATAACTAATTCAAAAAAAAGTAAATATTGGCAAAGTTAATACTTGAAAAAAAAAATTCCAGCGCATAAGCCTAAGGGAGTGTTATTGAAAACAGTATGCTTACTGTCCCTCAAAAGAGAATATAGAGCCTAAAAAAAATAAGATAAAGTTAAAGTTAAAGTTTTATGGATCGATAAAAAGAATATCACACCAGTGGTGTTTAACAAAGTATATTTCTGTACTGTCGCCAATTGTCAGTGTCTAAAAAGAAACAAGCCTGAAAAATCCAGCTTGCGGTAAAGATTAAGGTGCAAAATGAATATAAAAATTAAACAGGTAAGTGAAAAGTTGAGTATCCCTGTTTCTACAATTCGTCATTGGCAGTTGAAGTTGTGCGATTTTTTTAAGCCGGAGAAAACCAAAGGTGGACAGCGAATATATTCCGATAAGGAAGTTAGTTTCCTTGAGATGGTTAGAGATCATATTCATAAAAATGGTAAGAGCATTGCCGAGGTAAAAGATATCCTCCGACTGCAGAGTCTGTCTAAAGGGGCTATTAACTGGTCTGAGTCAAGGATTCTCATTGTAGGGGGGACTGGGTCTTTTGGGCGACATTTCTGCAAAATCTTGCTTGAGAAGTACCACCCTAAGGTTGTAAGAATTTATAGCCGTGATGAGTTGAAACAGCATGAAATGCAACAGGAATTTCAGAATCATAGGAACTTACGCTTCTTCATAGGGGATGTTCGGGATGTGGTACGGTTAAAACGGGCTATGGAGAGTGTCGATATTGTGGTACATGCCGCAGCGTTAAAACAGGTACCTGCCTGTGAATATAATCCTTTTGAAGCCATTAAGACCAATGTGTTAGGTGCTCAGAATATAATAGATGCGGCAATTGACAGTAAGGTCAAGAAGGTGGTTGCTTTAAGTACGGATAAGGCAGTGAATCCTGTTAATCTCTATGGCGCAACAAAGCTCTGTTCGGATAAAATATTTATCCATGGAAATGCATACTCCGGTGACAGGAGTACCCGTTTTTCATGCGTCCGTTATGGCAATGTGATTGGGAGTCGTGGCAGTGTTATTCCACTTTTCAAAAAACAAATGGAGAGCGGTACCATTACCCTCACCGATGATCGGATGACACGTTTCTGGATCACTCTTGATCATGCAGTGGAAATGGTAATTAAGGCCTTAAAATTGATGAAAGGTGGAGAAATATTTATTCCCAAACTCCCAAGTATGCATATTAATGACTTGGCAGAGGCCATCGCACCAGGGTGTAGTCGGAAGGTGATTGGAATACGGGCAGGAGAAAAGCTTCATGAAATCCTGATGACTGAAGATGACAGTCGCAATGCAGTGGAAGTAGATGACATGTATGTGGTGCAACCTAGTCATCCGTGGTGGGAGAAGGCAAATTTTAATGTCTTCCGTGAGGTTCCCGAAGGTTTTGTTTATACAAGTGATACCAACGAACAGTGGCTGAGTGTTGATGACTTGAAGACGATGCTTTCTGAATGATTTTGCTTTTAAAGATTCCTTCAATTGGCGTAAAGTCTTACAAATAGAAATGCCTATTCAACGTAATAACCATGGCTGAAAAGACAGTAGCCTTTATTGTGGCCCGTTTAGGGTCATCTCGAATGCCGGGGAAACATTTTCGATCTATTGGGGATCGATCAATGATCCAATGGATCATTGATCAGCTTAAGACATGTCGAGAAATTGATGAAATTGTCATTGCCACAGCAGCTGGATCAGAAAATGATGCCTTAAGAGAATATGCTGAATCACAA